>JABIYQ010000497.1 GCA_018702715.1 Desulfobacula sp.
AAAGAACCAATGGAAGGGCAAGAACAACAAAAATAAGGTTAACAAAAGCGACCCTGGCAAGAAAGTCATTATCAAATATCCAGGCCAATAAAAAGAGAATGACGGCTAAAGGCAGTATCCCGTTTGGGGTATGCACTAAAACCGGGTGGGCATGGTGCCTGATAAGAAACGAATTTATTTTTTCAAAACCTGTTTCTTTAACTGCAATAACTTTTTTTTCAATTTCTTTTTTTTGTGGCGTGTCTGGTTTGGTTCTTTTTACAGCTTCCTCTTTTTTGAGAGCGTCCGGCTCAGGTCTTTTTACAGCCTTTTTTCTTTTGGGTGTTTTTTCAGGGATGGAGGCCAAATCGATTTCTACAAATTTGCTTGCGTCCACGCCACAGATCGGGCATTTCTCAGGCGGGGTCTCTCCTTTATGAATATATTTGCAAACACTACATTGCCACGCTTTCATATTGTTAATCCTTTTTTAAAAGACCATTGAATAACGCAAAAACAAATGAGCACATTATTCAAAGGTTTCATTTTTTTTTATCGGTCGTCCATATCAGTAAATACACACTCATCAGGCCCGCAATAATCGCCGACATATTCTGCTCCCGGCCTGTAAAGTGAAGGTTTCGGTGCTGCCATGGCATATTGTTCTTCAATGACGTGGGCTGCCCATCCACTGACCCTTGAAATAGCAAACAAGGGTGAAAAAAGATCTGTGGCAATACCCATGGCATAGAAAAGGGAGGCACTGTAGAAATCAACATTACTAAAGATTTCTTTTTGTTTTTTTGCCTTAAATGCAGCTTTCCCTTTTTTCTCAAGTTCCCTTGAAAGTTCATACCATAAGGGTTGATTGCTGATCTGCCCCATCCTCTTGCTCATGGGGGCTATAATAATGGCTCTTGGGTCATCTGTCTGGTAAACGGCATGACCAAGCCCCATGATAAGTCCTTTTGAATTTAATATCTTGTTGATATAGGCATCAATTTTCTCAATAGACCCTATTTCTTTTAACATTTTCATGACCCTGACATTGGCACCACCGTGGAGGGCCCCGGAAAGCGAACCGATTGCTGCAGATATGGCAGCATAAATATGGGCTCTTGTGGATGCCACCTGTCTTGCTGTAAATGTGGACGCATTAAATGAGTGCTCCGCATGAAGAACAAGGCTTGTATCAAAAAACCGGGCTGTTTCATCATCAGGTTTCTCACCATTGAGCATATAGAGAAAATTTGCCCCATGATTTAATGTATTGTCAGGCGCAATCACTTCTTTTTTGTTCCTGATGCGTTCCCAGGCAGCTGTAATACTGGCTATTCCTGCAATTAGATTTTCAGCGCTGAAGAGTATATTTTCAATACCCGGCTCCCCATAAGTTTGATCGCTTTGCACCAGCAAAGGGGTTGCCATTTGCAGGACATCCATGGGATTCATTTCCGATGGAAGGGTTTTAAGAAAAGAAAAGATATTTTCCGGAATCTTTCTTTTTTGTCTCAGGCTTTGATTAAAATCTTTTAATTCCTGTTTTTTGGGAAGTCTTTCATACAATAAAAGAAAACATGTTTCTTCAAAACTTGCATTCCGGGCAAGGTCTTCAATCAAAAATCCTCTATAGATAAGTTTTCCTTGTTTTCCCTGGACATCGCAAATTTTTGAACTGGCTACATCAATACCGCGAAGACCTGTGTTCATAACAGGTAATGTACAGTCATCCATTGGCTTTTCCTTAAATGAGTTTTTTCATAAAGATTAAAACATTTTTTCAGGGGGTCTTCTTTCCGGGATATATTGTGATTCTATTTCATGATTACGAAGCGCTTCAGATATATAAAGACCACAAAAGCATGCCCCGAATTCTAACAGATCAGGAGCCCTATAAACACAGGGACAGGTGATGTCCTTGTCTTTTTTCCGATCACCACAGGCAAGCCTGCAGGGACAAGCCATATATCCATACCGTTCCTTATTTAAAAGCAGGGATTCAAGAAGCTCGAAAACCAGATCCTTATCCTCATTAAAATAAATACCTTTTGCTTCCTGGGATTTTTTTAATGCCTTGTAAAGTTGTTCAACTTTCATTTGTAATCCCTAAAGCCTCCTTTATTTGTTTTTCTTTATATCCGACAATGACAATGTCGTTAATTTTAACTGTTGGAAAAGAACAGCGTGGATTCAGAGCTCTTATGTCTGCTAAAATGGCTTTACGTTCTTCTCCTTCAAGGTCATCTACCTCTATGTAGTCATATTCAACATTGCATTCTGAAAGAAGCCTTTTGGTTGATTTGCAATGGCTGCAGGTACTTAATGCATATAATGTTGCTTTATCTTTGGCCATTAATTTCTCCTTTGATGGCAAATAGTTTAAATTTTAAACATCGGGGTCAAGCACTAGTTAAGTTTACCAATTATGCACAATTCTTGCACGATTTATACCAAACTTGCAAGTTTAAAGAAAAAATTG
>JABIYQ010000327.1 GCA_018702715.1 Desulfobacula sp.
CAATCATAAAATAATTCATTTTTGGCTACATCCCCCTTTTTCATTATAAGGGCAAAAGGTAGCCCGGTTTTTATCATCTCCCTTTCTGCTCGATCCAAAACTGTACAAATCTTCTCAGGTGCATCCGGAAAAAAATCCCATTGAATATGCAAAGTTTCCAGAAGTTCTCCGGTAATCTGCCCCATGAGTTCGTGCTGAGGTTCGTCATTGAGACCAGGCTCACCACGCAGAGTCACTATTAAAAGGATTGGTATCCGAAATGGAAAACAAAGGGATGTAAGAGGATTTATTGTATTTCCCAAGCCAGAGTTCTGGCACATAACTACTGCCTTATGACCTGCCAGATATGCGCCTGATGCGATACCGACTGCTTCACCTTCACTTGTTGATGTAATATAATCAACATCAGGACTTTGAATAACGTAATTAATTAGTGGCTTAAGAAAAGAACAAGGAACACCGGTATAAAAACTATACTCACGTGATGAGCATGCTGATATAAAATCTTGAGCTTGTATCATTTTAATGCCTTATCTTGTCCCTGGGATCAAATTCAGTATTTCTTTTATTGGCATACATTTTTCGTTGCAATCATATGACCGACCATGTTTGAGAATTGATTCGGCCACGTTTACCATTGCCGGATAGGCAGCTCGCAACATCTGATTTGCATATATGATTATATTCGCACCTGCCGCTACTAAATCATCTTCATAAACTTTATTGTAACTTGACGGTACAACAACTAATGGTACTCTATTATCCAATTTGTTATATTGTTTACAGAATTCAAAAATTTCTTCTGGTTCTTGCTTTTTGCTATGGATCATTATTGAATCAACCCCTGCTTCTATGTATGCGATGGCTCTTTTGATTGAATCATCAAGTCCTTTCCTTAGTATAAAGCTTTCAATTCGAGCAATTATCATAAAATCGCCGGTTATTTGGGCTGTTTTCCCAACTCGAATCTTGTTGCAAAAATTTTCAATTGAATCCTGTACCTGCGGCACCTCTGTACCGAAGAGAGAGTTTTTCTTCAAACCGACCTTATCCTCTATAATTACTGCGGATACACCCAGTCGTTCAAGTGATTTTACTGTAAAACTAAAGTGTTCCGGCCTACCGCCATTATCCGCATCAAAAATTAGCGGCTTTGTTGTAACTTCAAAGACACTATTGACAGTGTCCATACGTGAAGTCATATCGACAGCTTCAATATCAGGTTTTCCTTTTGCAGTAGAATCGGTTAGGCTACTTGCCCACATGCAATCAAATTCTCGAACAGTGCTATTTTGCTCAATTTTGAAATTCTCGACAATCAATCCGGTCAGGCCATTATGAACTTCAAGTACACGTACAAATGGCTTAGCTGCAATAAGCCGCCTTAATGTTCTTAAACGAATATTCGGAGTTGTACCGATTGTTTTCAAGTCATTATTAAGTTGAGTAGATGAAATACCTGGCGTATATGGAACCTCAATCAATTTTCCATTCCACTTTTTAAGTGTTTCTATAACTTTTTGACGAGTCCCTGCTTGTACACCGCTACCCCAGTCATCGCCATGCACAACATAATCCGGTTTATCTTCTATTAAGTTGGCTGTGTAGTCCAAAGTGTTCTGGGGTACAACATGCTCGACCCCTTTTATCTGTTCAATAACAACCTTTCTCTGTTCGTATGTAAGAAACGGCAACCGTTTATAACTGGCAATAGCTTTGTCTGTGAGTAAACCAATGGTAACTTCTCCGAATTTTGTTGCCTCCATTATAATATTAATGTGTCCTGGGTGAATGAGATCGGCGCTCATACCTACATATACTTTTTTCATTTTAATCCTTCTGTTAATAATCGTTTTATTGGCAATGGATCTACTTTTTCATAGACTTCGTGTCTTTAGTTCTGAATTAGATTTTAGAATCCAATTTGGATTTACCTCTTAAATTAATTACAAATTGTTGAAAAAAAAGTATGAAAATAGATAAAAACCCTGCTGTTAAAATTGTAAGGGCACAAATTAGACTTCGTTTTGGTTTAAATCTTCTTTCTGGTACAAATGGTTGATCAAGAATTTTAAAATTAATAATCTCTTTTACTTCTGATATTTTTGATAGCTCAAGCTGTTTTCTTAATTCTGTATAAACTGTTTGCGAGGCAAATCGTTCCCTCTGAATTTTAGAAAGGATTAATTTATCCGATGGAACCTGTTTTTCCCAGTATTCAAGTTCTTTTTCTGCTTTGTTTAGTTGAGTTTCCACAAACTCACGTTCTCGTTTTGCATCGCTTTCATAATCATTTTCAAGATAATATCTAACTTCCTTGACAATTCTTTGAAGCATGATTTTTGTAAACTCAGGATCTTCATCAGTCCAGGAGATCGTGATAAGTTCAGTTTTCTTATCTTTATTAATTGCGTATATTTCCTTAAATTTCTCTTGAATCCCTTTAAGTATAGTTGGTTTTTCTTCAGGATCATCAATCATCCATTTTTGATTTTCCTTATCCCATATATCTGAATATAGCTTAGGCAGAAGATCGTATTTTTCAATGAGCCGCTCTTTTATGGTTCTGGAATTTAAAAAAGAAACAATATTAGCATTTTTACCACCACTGCCGCCAAGGGGGATACTTATTGGCAGGTTGGCCGCAAGAGCTGAAAGGCCTGATTGTGAACTCATTTCTGTAGGTTGAAGAACCACATCTGATTTGTATGTTACAGGCAAGACATAGAGGGTTACATAGACTGCAACAAGAGTGCATAGGAGTGTAAAACCCATTATAAACCATTTGCCTTTCCAGATGGTGTTCCAGAGTCCCAGTAAATCTATTTCATCATCATCTCCCATTTGATCCATTTGGGGAACGGGAACATAAATAAATTCTTTTTCATGGTGTTCTTTATTTTGTTCAATAGACATTCTTAATACTTCCTCGGTTTTGACTGGGGTCAGGCTTTCGTTTATCCAGTTAATACTTCCTCATGTCGTTAAGTGTTCTCTTTGTATGGTTTGGGGTTGACCAGGGGGACATTGGGTATAAGGAACCTGGCTGTCGGACCATTGCTCCGGTGTCATTGGTAAAACTTGCTATAGAATAGCTAAAATGCCTGGGTTTATCATTTGATTTGAAGATGGAGAATGGGATACTAATATAAACGCCTTTTTGATCGGCTCCCCTGTTTTTCGGGGAATTAAAGATATCTGTATCTGTTTTTGTGTACCAGGCACCAAGGGTAAAATACTTGAATGATCTTCTCAGATCTATTTGAAATCCCGGGTCTCCAGCCAAAAAACGGCCTATTGTCAAGCCTGCTTCAATGCCCTGGGAGGGTAAAATCTGTGTGTAGAGGTTAAAGAATGCTGTGGAATACCATTTGTCCGGATCATCTCTTAATTTAAAGTTATTGTCTGGATCTCTTTTTCTTACCAATTCAGATTTAAATCCTGCTCCCCAGAGGCCATCATTGAAATACCTAAATACTTCTGCTCCAAATCCTGCATAAGCTGATTCAAATATGCCTGCGGCAAATCTTCCCTGGACAGATAAGGGAAGGTTTATTTTCTGTTCCAGGGCAAGCATGGAAATTCTGGTTTTTGATTCTGATTCATAGTCAAGAAGATCTGTCCTTACTGAATTATCTTTTTCCTGGGCAAAAAAGTCCACTTCATCAAATTGATTAAAAAGAGTATATTCAAGTTCCCCAAAGATATCACCGCCATACCAGGGTCTATATCCTGCTCTGGCTCGGAGCAGGCCCTTATGCTTAAAAAAACCATTTTTATTATTTAAAAATGTTCTTATTTTTGGAGCTATGCTGAAAGAAAACCTGTCATCAGGTTCATAAATCATTTTTGAGGGTTTTGAATCTCTTTGAAAGTCTTTCCAGTTTTCGTCTTTGTAAAGGTTTAGATCAGAAAAAGTCAAAAATCCTTCTTTGTCTAGGTTGGATTCCATAAAGGATTTGAATGCACTTCTTGAGGTTTTAAGGCTTTGAATGACGGTGATACCATCTTTTATATTGAGATAGAATTTTGTAATGCGCTTGGGTAAAACCTGATCGCAGATTGTGGCTACATGACCAAGCGATCTTGCATCGGACAGATGAAGATTATTTTCATATTCGATCCAAACGGAATCATCATTACAGGATGCTGAGACATTTACAAAACCCTGGGCGTTTAACTGCTTTGAAATGAGGGCAGAGAGTCGCTCATTATTAAAAGCATGGGCATCCCATTTGAGTTTTTCTCCGGGGAAAAAGGGTTTTGTTTTTTCCCATGCAAGAACATTTTCAGGTTTTAGAGGAAATTCAAAATCAATGGAGCCAGCAATGGTATCGCCTCTTAGAAAGGCGGCAGTGGCGTGGAGATTTTCTGTTAGTTTATATTTAATGCCGATATTGACAGGGATTGTTGAATCATCATGTTTGAGAATTGTTCCTGCACCATCCCTGTATCCATACATATTGGCTCTATCAATGGAGGAATATTCTGCTGACAGGGTAAGGTCTGGAGTGAGATGCCATTCAATTCCACCAAATACACTTGTTGCTCTGAGGGGATCTGATGTAAGAAATAGTTCGCCTGAATCTGCGCCGGATGCTGTGTATTCGCCGGCAAGGATTCCCTGACCAAGGCCGATGGTTACATCAAAATTTCCAAACATTTTTGATGCCGTTAAATACCGGGAAGATAAAAATCCATTTCCTATTGCATCATAAAACCCGGCTGATATCTGGGGGAGAAACTCATTTTCTTTTATCAGGACGACCCTCATGCCCGCGCTTCTGTCTTTAGTGGCACCATAGGCAAATCCGGGAAAAGCAATGATGGTATCTGTTCGGGTAAACTGACCGTGGAATTCAAAGATGTCAAAGATTCCTATTGCACCGCCAAAATAGGTCCATGGGTCTGCAGAGCCTGCCTTCAGACGAACTGTCCAGTCGGGTTTGACCCTTGCTGTGGGCATTTGTAATATGCCGGTATAGGACTGGAGCGAGCCTAGGGCCTGGGCGGTTGATTTCCAGGCTTGGGCGGTTGTTAAAAAGCCGGGGATTAGGAGCAGAATAAAGATGGTTATTAGTATTTTGATGGGGTAGCGCTTTCTTTATGGGATCAAAAAGTGAGTATTAAGGGTTGTGGGGTCAGGCTTTCGTTATTGCGTAATCGCTCACGATTACTGCAATAACAAAAGCCTGACCCCGAACACTTTAAAAGGTCTGACTCCGAACTATAATACTATAGGGACAGGGCTACAGCGACACCTGCTGTGGTGGCAATTTTAAATACTATATCTGAGATATCTGATATGAGTTTGAGATATCCTATACGTTCAAGGTTTTCAGGAACGACAATGGTGTCTCCGGGCATGAGGGTGGTATTGACAAATTTTGAGAAAAATCCGTTGTTCTGGGACATGGACATTATTTCACCATTTGCCTTTAGGACATACATATAATCTTCATCTGCCGTTTTAGCTATGCCGCCGCTTTTTGACAGATAAAATTTCAGGCTCTGATTGGGTTCGTAGAGAAAAGAGCCTGGGGAATAGACTGAACCCACCACGGAAATAAAAGAGGGTTTGGATGGGATGTCAATTGTATCTTCATGTTTTAATCTGAAATCATAAAGGCTGTCTTTAAAGGATATTAAATCAGCCAGTTTAATTGAAATCCTGCCTTCAGCCTTGATGGATGTGAGTTGGTCCAGAAGACTTTGCGTGGCTTCTCCAGTCAATTCTGCGGCTTTTACGTCTTCGGCATCAAGCGCTGTCTGGGCTTTCCCTGAAGTGGTCTGCATGATGGACAGTTTCAGTTTTTCAATCATCTGATCAATGCTTTTTTGCTGAATTATCCTGGCTTTTTGGGAAGTATATTTTGCTCCATAAAAATAGGCATATTCAGAAAAGCCGCCGGCCCGTTGAATCAAATCAGAGACTTTTTCTCCCTGGCGGATTGTGTAGGTTCCTGGATAGGCCACCTCGCCTGTGATGGTGACTTTCTCAACAAGAGAAGCGTTCTTGATTCCGGGAATCAGGACTGAATCATAGGGTTTTAAAATAAAATCCCCATCTTTATTTAGATTCAGCACAATATATTGGGTCTGCATCCAGTTGCCTTTGATGCTTTGTCTGGCTATTTCCACTTTATTGGTTCGGGCACCGAATTTAACGCCGCCGGCAAGTGCCAGGGCATCCTTAAGTCTTAAGCCCGGCTGATATTCAAACTCCCCTTCTTTCCATACTGAACCTGTTATACTAAACTTTTCTTCGATGCCAAGATCTTTTCTGGAAAGCACTTGAATTCTGTCAAAGGGCTGTAAGACCTCATCATGGGTTCCATTAAATACATTTGCCAGGGGAAAGCGGATGGCCGTTGTCCGGGTGGTTTTGCTGTTGTATCGATATATCAGGCCAAACGCCATTAACACATCGGGTTTGAAAATATCTTCGGGTTTTGGCAGATCCTTTGAGATCAGGACATCAGACAGTTTCATGCCTGTATGGTACTGCATTTTTTTAGGGAACCAGACATGGCCTTCAAGGCTGACAAAATAATCTTCAAGTTTGGGGATCAGTATTTTGTCATCTGGTTTAAGGATAAAATCATAATTTTTTGTAATATCCAATTTAATATATTCGGTTTCAAACTTTGTAGACGTTTTGATCTTTCTTGCAATTTCAATGCGATCCGTCCTTGCTTCAGGCATTAAACCCCCGGAAAGGGCCAGTGCGTCTTTGAGTTTAAGCCCTTTTCTATATTCATATTCCCCAGGTTTCCACACGGCCCCGATTATAGAAAAATTTTCGCTGATGCCGGCATTGGCTCTTGAGAGAATCTGTATTTTATCAAACGGATAAAGCCGTGCATCATATTCCCCTGTGAAGACTTTTGAAAGGGGGAATTGCATGGGCGTGACCCTTGTTGTTTTAGCATCATATCGATAAATGAGGGCAAAATCAGTGATGGAATCGGGCTTTAAAAGGGCTGGGGAAGTGAGAATATTTGAAAGTTTCATCCCTTTTTTAAATTGAAATACATCAGGACTCCAGACATGGCCTTCCAGTCTTACCACTTTGGGTGGTAGGAAAGATGAAAATGTGAGCTCCAGCAGATCCCCATTTTGAATTCCAATTTTGTTCCATCCCTTAATTGAATGACTGCTAATATCGTTGATTATAAAATTTTTATTGTTTTCAAACCTGCGCAAATAGATGCGGGGACCAAAGGCCTGGGGCAAAAGACCGCCGGACATTCTCAAAAGGTCTTGAACATTTTTTTCCCTGGCTAATTCGAAAATGCCTTCATTGTTTACAGCCCCTGCAACAGCAGCCGTTTTTCCAATGCCCGGGACAAAAATGACATCCTTGTTCTGAAGGATTTCGTCGGCTCCCCTGTTTCCTTTCAGGAGAAGATCATAAACATCCAGAACTTTTATCAGCTTTTTGGCCCTGTTCAGTTTAATCTGCCGTAGTGTTCCTGATTTTTTAACGCCGCCAGCCATTTGCAGGCCGTCAAGAATAGTTGAAAAGGACGGGACGATATGCAGACCCGGGTTATTGACAGCCCCAACCACATAGACTTCAAGACTTCTAAGCTTTGTAAGGGATACGCTTAAGTTTATCCCTTGTATGTATTTTTCAGCTTCTTTTAAAATGATGGATTCAACATCCCCGTATTTAACGCCTGCCAAATGGACCTTTCCGATTTTAGGAACATTTATTTTCCCTTCCCTGTCCACAATAGCAGCATATTCTGCATCAACATTGCTGCCCCACAAACGGATAAGAAGCTGATCCCCTGTTCCTAATGTATATGCCGGGTCCGGCACTGCCAGGCTTGACTGCTGCATCTTAGCAGATGTAAAAAAATCGTAGCCAAACTGTTTTAAATTACTGCTGAGTGTTGATGAGTATCCCTGTCTGTATTGTTGCTCAATAATGGATACACTGCCTGGGGCATCCTGACTCAGTTTTTTGATATCAGGATCTATTTCATCTGGTTTATTTTCCTTTGGTTCAGATTCATTTGCCAGTTTATTTGTGGTATCTTCTGTTTTGGCTGTAGCGGTTTCTTTTTGCAATACTTCCTTAGCCTGGAGTGTATTTTGCTCTGATGACATGGCCTGGTTGACTTTTTCCATGGTTCCAGGGGGCAGACTTTGTATGGTTCCCGGTGGCAGGTTTTTAATATCCTGTGCCGTTATGGTCTGGCCCTGATACTCCAGTGCAAGGGAAGGCACAACAAAAACAAACAAACTAAAACACAGAAATATCCATATTTTTTTTATCATAAAAATACCATTTAAAACTAAAGGAATGATTAAGAAGAAAAAATCCACAAAAACCGAAATTAAAAAGATACGATTTTTGTGGATCTAATTGATTTAAAATTGGGAAATGCTTCCCTTAATGGCTATGAGCATGGGTATGGGCAGCAGGATTATCGTCAGAAATGGCGATAATAAGGCCGGCAGCAATAGCAGCAATTAATGCAGGCCCCGTAATCCAAGCTCCGCCGGCCAGCATGCCCCACTGGGATGATGATGCGGCAGCTCCGGCAGCAGCCCCGGCAGCTCCGGCTGTATCAGTAGTGCCGGCAACAGGTGCAGGATCAGTATCTGCCATAACAGATGGAGCACTAACACAAAATACCATGATACAACTTAATACAATGATACCTATCTTCTTCATTGTTCCCTCCTAAAAATTTTTTGCTTGAAAAAACAATTTTATTTATTCTGAAAATTTTAGATATGTCAAAATTATATATCAGGCTTTTTAGAAAAAATCCAGTCTTTATTTATTTTTTTTTTGGACTGAATTTGAAATAATTTTAAACATAGCTCCGCTCTTTTACTTACAATAGCTTAAGTCTGTAAAAGGGGCCAGAATAATTCCCAGTCCATGTATACAAGGGATTTTAAGTAAAATCAATAGGTATAAATACCTATATTTGAAAAAAAGTGTGGCTGCCTGTGTCAAGAATAGTTAATCTTACGCAATTAAAAGACACAAAAAATACAATCAATCCAGAAATTTCACTTTTATATCAATCAGTTGATTCTCCCTATCAAAGACTTTGGTCTTGGTTTGGATAATATTGTATAAAATATTACTAATCAAGAAAAAAATTAAAAAAAATTGCCTGGATAAAAATCGTTCAGTATGAAATATTGTTAGGTGGGTCACCTTCGGGTCTTAAATGGGGTCAGGCTTGCATAGTTGCGTTAAGAGTGGGGTCAGGCTTTCGTTATTGCGTAATCGCTCACGATTACTGCAATAACAAAAGCCTGACCCCGCCCATGCCCTGTAAGCCTGACCCCACTCACCCCGCTCACTTAACATGTCATAAATAAGGAACACTTTAGATGAATAAAACCCAGTTAAAAAAGATAAGAGATACTCTTGTGAAAAAACAAACCCTGGTTTTTGATCAGCTTACCAAAAGCCAGAAAAACCAGGCCTTTAAATTTAACGATCTTTATAAAACTTTTCTTGACCAGTCCAAAACGGAAAGAGAAGCAACACGGCAGATTGTAAAGACTGCCCGGGATAATGGGTTTGTTAATATTGACACCCTGATATCAAAAAACTTAACACCCAAATCTTCAAAAAAATACCAGACAAAAAAGGTGTATAAAGTGTTCCAGGATAGGTGTGTTGCTCTGGCTGTTCTGGGGAAAGACAGTCTTGTCAAAGGGACCAACATCATTGCCTCACATCTGGATTCACCCCGGCTGGATTTAAAGCAGAATCCCGTTTATGAAGACTTGAGTATGGGACTTTTAAAAACACATTATTACGGGGGGATTCGTAAATACCACTGGCTGGCAGTACCTTTGGCCCTTCACGGAACCATTGTCACAGCTAATGGGACAATGGATATTACCATTGGCGAGAGTCTGGATGATCCAGTCTTTACAGTGACGGATCTTTTGCCGCATCTGGCTGGAAAACTGCAGGCAAACAAAAAATTATCCGAAGCTTTTGAAGGTGAAAAATTAAACCTGATTGCAGGCAGTATTCCTTTGGGCGGAAAAAAAGAAAAAGACCGATTTAAACTGGGGGTGTTAAATCTTTTATATGAAAAATATAAAATCACGGAAGAAGATTTTGTAAGTGCCGAGATTGAGGCCGTGCCTGCTGAAAAAGCCCGGGATATTGGATTTGACAGATCAATGATCGGTTCTTACGGCCAGGATGACAGGGTGTGTGCTTATACCAGTTTTAAGGCTATACTGGATACCCTTTCCTGTGACAGGACAGCTGTTGCCCTGTTCTTTGATAAAGAAGAGATTGGCAGTGAAGGCAGCAGCGGGGCAAAATCAAATTTTCTTGAGGATTTTATGTCTGATCTTCTCTTTATCCGCGGGCAGGATATGGGTAACCGCAGTCTTAGAAAAGC
>JABIYQ010000396.1 GCA_018702715.1 Desulfobacula sp.
AACACACCCCAAGACGTTTCAACATTGCAGAACCGAATTTTATGTACCGGACCTGCTACAGAGAAATGATTATTCCACATGGACGAACAAAGGAAAAAAACAATTGGATGATCTTGCCCGGAAAAAATTTAACCAACGGCTTGAAGAGTGGGAAAAACCTGACATTGATCCTGATATGGAATCGCGTTTAGCCAATTATGTAAAAGACAATTACTAATCAATAAAAAACCGGGACTCCTATTATATCTTACTTATTATAGGGAGTCCCGATCTTACTTTTTGGCCTGACACGGATCAGCAACACCCTTGCAAACCATTTGGAAAATATTTAACCTTTGACCTAAGTACCCATTTAAACAGTATTAGCAAAGGTGAATTTTTTATCCCGGATAGGTCAAAATGAGCAGAAGACTACCGCCCATGGATTATTTTTTAAATAACATTTCTTTAAAATTGTATTGGTATAACAGGTAAACAATGCCGAATAATGCCCCGCCAAAGATTAAGGCGTTTGATAAAACCGATGAGAACTCATAATCCGCATGGCTCATAAATACTACATGCAATACACTATGAACGATTAGAAACAGGCTGATGGCCAGTTTGCTTGGAATACGGATTTTATCATTTTGGATTGATACGAGGGCGATCAAACCGGCAAAAAATGGAATATGGAAGACCAGAAAAACCATCATTCCATATTCATCGGGTAACCAGCTGGTCAACGGCAATACAATCCATTCATGATTTTGCATCGCATCCAGTTCATGCGTAAACAAGGTCCCCATACCCAGGTTAAACGCGATATTCTTCATTTTTTTCCTGATTCTCAATTTCTTTATTTTAACCCCAAAATCTACGACTTGCCAGTAGTTAAATCTTGTTAAGATCAGTAAGTCCGAGTTCATGAAGCTTTTCTATAGTTGGGCATCCTGTTTCAAGATTCCACCCCCGTAATTGATAGAACTCATTTCGCATTTCTTTAAAGACCTCCCGGTCAAGGGTTTGATCTTTACGGCTTAATACTGTATCGCCCTCGCCAGGCACAAGCACATCAGGATTCATAAAAACAGATTGAACCGGATCAGTAAAATTGAATTGTTCAACCGTATCATCTTTTTTCGGGTCCCAACCTTCCCGCAAAAGGATGGCCCGTTGTTGATTAAAAATAATTTCACCGAATTTCAAAAGGGCATTCTCATCCAGATCTTTTCCAGTTACTGCATTGAATATACGGGCCTCAAGGGTAGTATCGCCCACTTTATCTTCAGTATGGTTAGAAAACATTAATGGCCAGCAGGAATCACACAAAAGCAGGCTGTCTTTAACATAGGTACGATCTATAATGCGGGTGGCAGCCATGGCTTTGCCTTCATGGGTATTCAGGTCCCAGGCCTTATCATGGCCCCAGAAGTTAGCTGCAGCAGCCCGGTAAACATCTGCAGAAACAGGTGTTGATCCGGGATATTGCAAGTTCATGACCCAGTAACCGATAATCCTGCTTACTTCATGCAGCATTGCAATGGGCTGTCGGGGCTCAAAGGCATATAATAAACCGTTCATCAAATATTCTCTTGCCGAATAGGTAGCACCATCGCCCACACCGGAAACTTCATTGGCAAAAAGTTTTTTAGCTTCTGTGCCAAGGGTTTCTCCAGTCCTCAGGAGGCCCTGGGCCAGGATATCACCAAATCCTTTTCGATAGGCGATCATATGGCAGAGGTCTTTAAAAAATTCCCATGTTCCCAGTTTCTCAATTTCAAGACCGGTTTGGGCATCGCTCAGATAACCTGCCTTATACCCTGTGCTTATCCACTGAACGATATTGGCCATCTCCATGGTACATAAAGATAAATTGTTGCAGAGCCCTGTTGCATCCAGAGCAGTTTCAGCCGGTTCTCCCGGACGCCCCATCACCCAGGGAAAGTATACAAACATGGCCTGACACTTTCTAACAACCTCCTTATTGGAGTTTGTTCTAAAGGTGGCACGCATGATACAGTCCAAACCACACTGAAAGCAGGAGGCTTTTCCTGCATGGGAGATCTGATCTTGTGGGAATGGATTGAAATTGGCTTCACGCTTATTTAATTTTATTGTCAACCGGTTGAGCTCTTTTAATGCCGCAGGATCATAAACCCGAGGAGATTGAGTCCCTATAACAGCAATGGCTTTTAAATTTTTAGCGCCCAAAACCGCTCCAAAACCGCCAGTGGCACTACCCTCATTATCAGTCATCAGATTAGCATTGCGGCATCGATTCATACCGGCGGGACCAGTGGTAAGAAAATGTGTATTTTTACCATGTTTTTGTTTTAAATACTTCCCCACCTGTTTTACCCCATCAAGATGAATTGTGGCTGCATCCTCAAGTCTTGCTTTCCCATCTGAAATAAACAAATAAACACTTCGATTAGCCTTTCCAGATACCATCAGCCCATCAAAACCAGCTCTTTTTAATGCAGGTCCCCAAAATCCGCCCATATTGCCATAGCAAAAGCCTTCCGGCATCAGCATAGGCGATTTTCCCACAACCTCAAAACGTGATGCTCCCTGAACACCTGTTGCCGTCAATGGCCCGGTCATGAAAATCAAATGATTTTCCGGGTCAAAAGCCTTTACAGTGGCAGGGACATGTTCCCAATAAAGGCGGGTGGCGATTCCCCGTCCACCTAAAAAGCGATCTGCATAGGGATGAGTGTCAATCTCTGTAATGATTTCCGAAGAAAGGTCGACCTTTAAAATTTTCCCCCGCCAACCAAACACTGGAGAATTCAAAGGTTCTCCTTTTTTGTATTCATCCATATTCACCTGTTATTAAATTTATATGCTTATCATTAAAAGATGACTTATCTATCACCTTAAACTCGCTATCAAAAAATTCCAAAGTTTGCAATAACTATTAGATAACAATAATAATTCTTTAAAATATGGAGAACTGAATGGATTTTATTAAAACAGCAATAGAGCAGGCAACATCTTCGATTAGAGCATATTTCTATATTTTTTCGAATAATAGCATTTTTGTGAGGGAAACATCAAAAGATCTTGTATCAATACCATATTTTGAAAAAACAATGATTGAACAACTGAAATTAAAGGGAGTTTGCTTTTTTGGAACTTATAAAAATATCCCCTGTTATTGTGCCAAAATCACCCCTGGTAATTTATCGGAACCCTTGCCAGATATATTGTCGGACAAGTACAAATTCATTAACTTAAGATCTTTATTTGGGAAAATTGATCCCATATTTTGGAGCATCGCAGGTTATGCCAGACAAATTTTTGACTGGAATATAAATTTTCAATTTTGCGGCAAATGCGGAAACCCGACAACAAGAAAAACAGATGAGCATGCAAGACAGTGCGAAAAGTGTAATTTAACCTTTTACCCAAGGATTTCGCCGGCGATAATTACTGCAGTAATAAAGAACAAACAAATTCTCCTTGCAAGGGGCATAAATTTCCCTGACAAGAAAATGTTCAGTGTTCTAGCAGGCTTTGTGGAACCAGGAGAGACCCTGGAAGAGTGTGTAAAGCGCGAAATATTTGAAGAAGTCGGCATAATAGTCAAAAACATTCAATATTTTGGAAGCCAGTCCTGGCCTTTTCCAGACAGCCTTATGATAGGATTTATTGCTGAACATGAAAAAGGGAAAATATCCATAGACACCCAAGAAATAGTTGAGGCCCACTGGTTTGAAGCGGATAATCTTCCGGCCATACCAGGAAAGCAGGCCATCGCAGGCAAGCTCATTGAATGGTTTTCTCTTCAAAATAAGCATACGTATTCAGCCTTTGATGCAACAAAGTAGATGGGCCAAAAGACAAGCAATTTCGTTCAAGTTATAAACTTTGCGATCCTTACGATTGCACCTGGAGATGAATAAATACAGGGCACACCATCTTGTGGCTGATGTATCAACCCGATTTCTGAACTTCCATCAAATGCCTTTGATAATCTTATAGCCATCCTCCAAATGTGCATTATAATAAGGAAGTGAACAAAGATCTGAAATAAATAAAGATGTTTAAAGGAGCAAATTATGTCACAAAACAGAGAACAAAACCGTAGCATAGTGCTGGCTGCCCGCCCCCACGGCGCTCCGGTTTCCGAGAACTTTCGTCTGGAGACAGGGTCAATTCCTGAGCCTGCCCAAGGCCAGGTGCTGCTGCGCACCGAGTATCTCTCTCTTGACCCCTATATGCGAGGCAGGATGAGCAAAGCACCATCCTATGCAGAACCTCTTAAGATTGATGAAGTGATAGTGGGGGCAACAATTTGTAAGGTTGAAGCATCCCGGCATCCTGATTACAAAGAGGGGGAGTGGGTGCTTGCTTATACCGGCTGGCAGGATTATGGGCTTTCCGATGGAACAGGACTGACCCGATTAGGGGAAAGCCCCAAAAACCCATCCTATGCATTGGGAATACTGGGTATGCCGGGTTTTACCGCCTACATGGGTTTATTGGATATTGGCCGACCCAAACAAGGCGAAACCCTGGTGGTTGCTGCTGCCACAGGTCCGGTAGGTGCGACTGTAGGACAAATAGCCAAGTTAAAAGGCTGTCGTGTTGTGGGTGTTGCCGGTGGTATCGAAAAATGTAAATACGCAAAAGAGGTACTTGGTTTTGATGAGTGCCTGGATCACAAATCTTTGAATTTTACCCAACAGCTCAGGAAGGCCTGCTTTAAAGGAATTGATATCTATTTCGAGAGCGTAGGGGGAAAAGTATTTGATGCAGTCATGCCTTTACTCAATACAAAAGCCAGGATTCCTCTGTGTGGTCTCGTTTCTCAGTACAATGCCACACGGCTTCCTGAAGGACCCAACCGTCTATCTCTTCTTATGAGTACAATTTTAGTCAAACGAATAAAGGTTCAGGGTTTTATTATTTTTGATGATTATGGTCACCGCTACAATGAATTTGCAAAAGATATGTCTCAATGGCTAAGCACAGGACTAATAAAATACCGAGAACATATTGTTGATGGGTTAGAAAGTGCACCAAAAGCTTTTATCGGCATGCTGGAAGGTCAAAATTTTGGGAAATTAGTTATCCGGGTTAATAATGAACCCTAACGTTGAATAAAAATTTTACCCTTCGGGAAAGCCATGAAAACATCATATGGTATTATGGAAGTTTTTGATTTGAAAATTGTACTTCAAATTCTAAACCGGCAGTGCTGTTTTTAGCAAAAACGTTACCTTTACACTGGGCAAGCTGTCTTTTAACAATGGTTAATCCCAGGCCTGATCCTGGATTTTGGTTAGTTTCTATTCTTTGAAATGGCTCAAAAAGTTTTTTTAATTCCCGGGCATCAAGTTCCCGGTATGTGTTTGTTATTTTAAAAGTCAAAATATCTTCTTTTGTCTTTAAGGCTGCAAGCTTTATTATGCCGTTTTGTTTTGTGTATTTTATGGCATTATCAAAAAGGTTGGAGAGAACGGCCATAACGATATTTTTATCCATATTAAAAATAAGAGGGGCATTGATATTCTTTTTTAATATCAGGTTTTTTTGTTTTAACAATGGCTCATATTTTTTTTCAATGCCGGTTAAAAGACTTGTAAAGTCTAATGGTTCAATGGTTACAGAAATTTGCTGGATATCCATCTTAGACAATTTTAAGATTTTATCAATTAACTTGTCCAGCGTATCAATGTCCTGATCAATATTTTGAACATATCTTTTGATAGGGTTGGCTTCAATGGGATCAAGTTTATAGGAATCAAGTTTGTCCTGAATCAATTCCTTTGACACTCTGATCCGTGTTAGAGGGCTTCTAAGCTCATGGGATATATTGGCAGTAAACTCTTTATTTCCCTGTATTATTTTTTCAAGCTTTTCCGCCATAAAATTAAATGAGTTTGCAAGTCCGGCAATTTCATCCCGGCCTTTGACATTTGTTCTACATTTTAGATTTCCATCGGCAAACTCAAGGGCAGCCTTATTGAGCTGCTTGATTCTATTGGTTATGACCCTTGCCAGAGGTACGATGAGAATGGCAATAATAATACCGATGGATAAGAGCCCGAAAAGAAAAATCGCCTCGGGTTTTCTCTCGTGTTCCCTATAAAACTGGGCATGCAAAATGTAGGATTCAGTGCTCATTTCAACGGGAATTTGTGCATAATATGAGAGACGTCGCCTGGAAAGATGATATAATTTAATTCCATCTTTTAAAACGTCATACTCTTCCAGCTTTTTTATTTTGATATCAATGGGTGTTGAAAATGTTTTAATGATAATTGTATTGTCTGGTGCCGTCACCCAGATTTTGACATTAAAAAGATCAGCAAAGGTGAACAGCAGTTTTTTGATTTCAGCATTTTGCGATAGAGGAATCAATGGGCTATGATTGATTTTTTCCTGAACAACTTCTTTGAAAATTAAAAGCTTGGCAATGGACTGCCTGTCTATGTAATGCTTAAAGGACCGCCCGGCCGTGGCAACAAACAAGCCGAGGATCAGGATTTCAGTGATAAAAAGCACCCCTAAAAAAGAAAGCAGCAGTTTTGCATAAAGGCTTTTAATCTTCATAAGGATTCCACAAACATATATCCCGTCCCCCAGATGGTTTTAATCCTTTTAGGGGAGGCGGGAACGGGTTCTATTTTAGATCTTAATTTGCTGATATGAATATCAATACTTCTGTCAAATGCCATAAAATCTCTTCCCTGGGCCATGGTCATTATTTGATCCCTGGAAAGAATCCTGTTTGGATTTTTCATTAATACTTCAAGTATTTTAAATTCAGTCGTTGAAAGATCAATGACCTTTTCATCTGCTTTAATCGTATGAGCAGCCTTATTCAGGATAAGGTCATCCACCTGGATGACAAGATCCTTATCCTGAGTGTTTTTTGCCGTGGTTGTTACTCCCCGGCGAAGGATGGCTTTAATCCTGGCCAGAAGTTCTCTTGGATTAAAGGGTTTGGGAAGATAGTCATCCGCACCCAGTTCCAGCCCCACAATCCTGTCTGTCTCATCACCCTTTGCCGTCAGCATAATGATGGGGATATCATGGTGGGTCCTGATATCCCTTAATACTTCAAGTCCATCTTTGCCCGGCATCATATAATCGAGAATGATCAAATCCGGGGGGTGACGCTTGATCCTGTCCAGGGCATTCACACCGTCAAGCATATAGGATACCTCAAACTGGTTACCCCCGATATACTCAGACAATAACTCGATCAACTTTATATCATCATCGATAATTAAAATATTTTTTGGCATGGATCTATCCTTTTTATCTGTTTTACAACTAATTTACATTTTTTTACAAGTTGGAAAAATTTGATTTACAATTATCCCTTATTCTT
>JABIYQ010000162.1 GCA_018702715.1 Desulfobacula sp.
AAACAGATATAATGGGGGCTTGGTATTCAGGACTTCCTTTATCTACTCCGGTTGAAATGATAATGAACAGCCCTCCGCTTTTCTGCGGGCCTGATGATACACTCAATTCGGCATTGGATACAATGAAAGCCAATAAGATTTACAGGTTGTATGCTTTAGAACCTGATTCAAATATAATAGATGGGGTCCTGGCATACCCTGATATTGTAGGATTGCTTTACCATTATTGCAGTAATTGTAACCAGGGCATTTTCAATAAATCTGACGAAATGGTTCAGGACAGGGTCAAAAGATATAAAGTCCATGAAATTATGACAAAACAGGTTGAATCCTGTAAGGAAGACACACTTCTTGAATCTGTGGTTGAAATTCTTTGGGGTTCTAGATTCGGCGCGATTCTTGTCTCAGATGATAAAAATTATCCCAAAGGGGTGATCTCTAAAACAGATGTTACTTTTTGTTACCGGCATGGAGATGATATGACCGTCACAGCAGGAAAGATAATGTCAAGTCCTGTGGCCCTGTGTTATGAGCATGATCCTGTAGAGAAAGCCATTAAATCAATGATTTTAAAAGATTTGCATCGCATTTTTGTCATTCCCAAAAAACATGCGGCTGTTTCAGGTGTTATTTCTCTTACAGACGCAGCCCGGCTGAGATCCGGCAGTTGTCATGCCTGTATCAGCAGTCGAATAAGAGTCGATGATGACTGATCCAATATCAGCTTGTTCAACCTAAATGCAGATTTTACATCGGGTACAGTCAATCATAGGGCAGGAGCCTGATTTTTTTTCCTGGCTGGACTTTAAAAACTCTTTAGCAAGGAATTTTTTTTTAACACGATTGTCAATAAAATCCCAGGGCAGGGGGGCATCAACAGGTATCTCCCTATGCACAATTGAATCACAATATGCTTTGTTCTGCTTCATGGTAAATGTCCAGCCATTATTTAGAGCCGTTTCGAGCAGGTCCGCCGCTTTTTGATCCCCACGGGATAGAAGAGCATGAATCTTTGCTTTTTTCAATGATTCAACATTGATTTTTATATTGGCGATTTTTTTCAAACCCTGGCGGATTAGTGTAACCCTTTTTTTTAATGTGGCTCCATCTGTCATGGCAGCCCATTGAAACGGGGTAAAAGGTTTTGGGATAAACGGGTTGATACTTAAGGTTATGGTACCGATTTTTTTTTGTTTTTTTGATGCCGTTAGAAACACTGACTTGATTTTTTTTGTGAGGTCTACGATGGCCGTAACATCAGAGTCTTTTTCAAAGGGAAGGCCGATCATAAAATAGAGTTTCAAATTCATGATGCCGGCATTGACAAGCCTTTGTGCGGCAAAAAGAATGTCAGGTTCATCAATTTTTTTGTTAATAATATCGCGCATCCGTTTTGATCCTGCTTCCGGAGCAATTGTTGCTGTTTTTACCTTTGAATTGGAAAGTGTGCAGATAAATTCATTGGTGAGCTTATCTGCCCTAAGGGAAGAAAATGAGAGTTTAAAGTTGTGTTCCAGACCATAATCGCAAATATTTTTTATGTCGGGATGATCTGCAATAGCAGAACTGACAAGTCCTATTTTATCCGTCTTGCCCATGGCCGTATCCATGGCAGCATAAATATTTTTGGCCGGATATATTCTGGGTGGCCTGTAAACAAAGCCGGCACTGCAGAACCTACAGCCATGGGGGCAACCTTTAAGGGTTTCGATAAGAAAGGTATCTTTAAAAACGGTTTCAGGGGTGAGAATACTTGTGGCAGTTGTAACATTGTCAAGATTATTAAGGTATTGCACCTTGATTTGAAATGGATTTTTGGCAGTGTGAAGGAAAGGCACATAAGCACCGGAAATTTTTGTTTCCAGTGTGTGTAAAAAAGACTTTCTGTCGGAGTTTTCTATAAATTTATCAAAAAATTGTTCCAAAAGGCATTCTGCTTCCCCTAAAAGGAAACAGTCCATAAAAGGAGCAATGGGTTCAGGGTTTAAAAAACAGGCGACTCCCCCTGCAACCACCAGGGGGTGGGTGTGGTTTCGATCGGG
>JABIYQ010000258.1 GCA_018702715.1 Desulfobacula sp.
TATTGCATTTAAGGCCAATGAGGTCTCTGCCGGAACTATCAAGCAATGGGGTTTAAGAATCACAGTGGCCATAGGGGTTGCTTTTGGAATAAGCCTTGGAACCTTTCGAATTGTCACTGGCACACCACTTTACCTGTACATTCTTGCGGGCTATATGATTGTTATTGTTCAGACCATATTTGCCCCAAAAAATATTATAGCTCTGGCATATGATTCTGGCGGAGTCACGACTTCAACAGTTACTGTACCACTGGTGGCAGCACTTGGTCTTGGACTGTCCGCAACTGTACCCGGCCGAAATCCTGCCCTTGACGGTTTTGGTCTTATCGCCTTTGCCAGTCTGTTTCCAATAATAGCAGTTATGGGATATGCTCAGTTAATGCAATGGTATAGTCAGCGAAAAACAAAATATATGGAGAAAAAAAATGCGTTTTAAACTCATCTTAGCTTCCGTAAAGACAGATATCACCGACCGCATTGTTGATGCGGCAAAAGAATCCGGGGCCACCGGGGCCACGATCATACCGGCCAGAGGAACGGGTATCCATGAGGCAAAAACCTTTTTTGGCCTAACCCTGGAAGCCCAGACCGACATTATTATGCTTCTTGTTGAAGAGCACCTTGTTTCAAAAATATTGGATGCTGTAAAGACAGCAGGAGAATTTCATAAACCGGGAACAGGTATTGCGTTTGTGGTTCCAGTTGAAAATGTTGTTGGCCTGGATAGTCAAATGGAAAAATTTAAAGAAGATGTTCGTAAAAGTTATTTTTAATCATAAAAGTTTTATTTCAGGAGATACTTATGGAAATTGATAAGAAATCAATTGTTCGAGCAAGAGAAGTAATGCAAAAAGCAATTGTTACTATTGATGGGATGGCGACAGCAAAAGAGGCTGTCGCAATAATGAGGAAAGCAAAAACCTTTTGTCTGCTTGTCAACAAAAGGCATCCTGATGATGCATGGGGGATTGTAGTTGTTCAGGATCTGGTTAAGGGTGTCATTATATCCGGCAGATCACCAGAAGATGTGCATGTCTATGAAATCATGACAAAGCCTATTATTACTGTTCCAGCGGATATGGATATCCGTTATGTCGCCCGGTTGATTTACCGCGCCGGGATTCGTCGTGCCCCTGTCGAGGAGAATGGTAATATTGAGGGCATTGTTTCACTTTCTTCACTGGTTTTAGAGAATGATCTTTTTTAAATGTGAACGAATAAAATTGAATAGGTCAAACATGAAAAGAGTGTCTGAAACCATATGTAGCAAAAATTGTTACAGTGAAGGTAGAATTCTTTTCGTCGGTCTCATGCTTTTGTTACTATGGTGATTCAATCAAGCAGTGCCACAACGGTTATGCTTTTCACGTTTGTGCAGGCAGGGCTTCTAAGCTTAACCCAATCAATGGCGAACGGTATCGTAAAATGGTTTAACGACTCAAAAGGTTTTGGATTTATCGAACAACAAGACGGTGGGAAAGATGTGTTTGTACATCATTCAGCTATTAATTCAACTGGTTTTAAATCCCTCAATGAAGGGGATAGTGTTACATTCGACATTGAAGACGGCCAAAAAGGCCCTGCTGCAGCAAATGTAACCGTGGCTTAGTAAGCCGTTTTATTTGCTTCAAAAAAAGTCACCGTATGACTTGAAAAATAAAAGGCCCTGAACAGAATATCGTTCGGGGTCTTTCTGTTTCTACGAAAGGCACTCATCGTTGTTTTCGCAGAGATGGATGTGGATAAAAAACACTAAAAGCCAAATAGAGAATTTTATATTTATTAAAATGTGTAAAAAATATCCATCAAACCTTAGACAGCAAGAAGTCTGTGTCTTAAATAGGGAAAAATTATTTTTCTGAATTTAAACAAAAATTATTAATAAAGAAGCTGACTTTGGCTTGAGCGATCCCTATAAATATTTTAAACATGGTTTTTTTGCAGAGGAAAATTTTGGTGATTTAGTTTGACAATCAAATTAAAATGGTTTATAGTTTGATAATCAAAATAAATAAAGAGAGAAAAAATGAATGAAAAAGAGCTAAACCAACTCAGTGAAACAATAATTCAATTTTACGAAAGACTGTTTTCCTGGGAACATGCAGTTGCTAAAAATACAAGCCTTTCTCCCCAGCAGAATCATACCATTGAGATCATTGGACATGATTGCCCAATAAGGATGAAACCCTTGGCCGAAAAACTGAGCGTTACCATGGGAACCCTTACTGTAATGATAGATCGCCTGGAAAAGACAGGATATGTCTGCCGAAAGAAAGATCCCGAGGATGGCAGGGGGTTTAATATCATGTTAACCAAAAGGGGAGAAGGGATTCACAAAAAGCATCATGCTTATCACATCAAACTGGCTGAAGATATAATCAGCCTTCTGGATCCTAAAGAAGCAACAAACTTTTTAAAAGCGTTAATCAAAATAAACAGGACTATTTAAAAAATTATGAAAAGCAATTGCAATACAAGAAATCAGGCATCGCAATCACAAAAAAATGAAAAGTTAACATTAGTTGTTGTAATCATAACGCTATTAACAATGTTTGCAGAAATTATTGCAGGTATTATAAGCGGGTCCATGGCTCTTTTATCTGATGGGATTCACATGGGTACACATGCAGTGGCACTGTTTATAACCTTAGCCGCCTATATTTTTGCAAGAAAGCATAATAATAATCCTAAGTATAGTTTTGGAACAGGCAAAGTGGGTGTACTGGCCGGATATACTAATGCAATACTTTTATTGATTGCAGGTGCTGCAATGGCTGTTGAGTCCATGGAAAGGATCATCAATCCCGTTAATATTCTTTTTAACCAGGCAATTATTGTTGCAGTGATCGGTTTGATCGTAAATATTGTTTCAGCTTTTATCCTGGGACATGGCGGCTCAGAGCAAGGCCATGACCATGGTGGGCATAACCATTCCCATTCGCATAACCCTCATCAGGATCATAACCTTAAAGCGGCCTACCTTCACGTAATTACAGATGCAATGACTTCAGTATTGGCTATTTTTGCCTTGTTGACAGCCAAGTATTTCGGTTTTACATGGGCTGATCCCGTTGTTGGAATCCTTGGGGCGATTGTTGTGGCAAAATGGGCCATTGGACTCTTAAAGCAAACCAGCAGTTTGTTGCTTGATCGAGGTGACTTTTCCGGCGAAATAGAATCAATCCGGAGGCAAATTGATTCAAAAACAACAAGAGTTCAAGATCTTCATTTATGGAAGATATCAGAAAATGAGCGATCATTGATTCTCAGTCTCGATTCTACAGCGGATAAATCCCCTGAATACTATCATCAACTGGTAAAAAAGATTGGTAGTTATGAGCATATAACTGTCGAGGTTAACAAGAGATAATTGCATTAAGCTGTTTAAGGGAAACGCAAATGAATAAAATTTGTTTAATCATATTGATGCATCAATTGATATTTCAAGCAATGTTTGGAATAAAAAATACCATTCTGATGAAAAAGGCAGGAAAACAGATCCGCGGCAATAATGCTGAAGCGAATATCTTTGTTTTATTTTTTGTACTATTTATGATCGTCACATTTGTTTTTAGCTTTCAAATAGTGCAGTTCGGCCAGGTCAAGTTTTTAAATTCTTTTCATTCCACAATCGCAGGATTGGTGCTTTTAGGTTTTAATCTGGCTATCTCAACAGCCTCATTAATTGATTTAAAAGATTCCTGGAGGGTCGGTGTTATTGAGAATCAGAAAACTGTCTTGATTACATCCGGCATATATCGATTTTCACGTAATCCTTATTTTGTATCTTATCTTCTTATGTTGTTGGCATACACCGTCCTCTTACAAAATTTAATACTTTTGGGGCTATCAATTATGGGATTTATCTTTACTAACCGAATGATAAAAAAAGAAGAAACATATTTGTATTCAGTGCATGGAGAGGTTTATACGCAATATAAAAAAAAGGTACCACGATATATAATTAGTGCCTGACCGGAAACCCGTGTTTGGGTGAGTTTTCGTTCAAGCACTAATTATATAGGCTTGTCAGGTATAGATCAGACGCCTTACCTATCAAATGTCTTGCCTATTGCAAATTTTTGGCCTTTTTGTTAATCATATCCAAACAAATTAAGTAGAAGTTTAGATTTTATGGAGGTCTTAATGCGAAATTATAAAAAATATTTTTTTATCCTGATCACCCTGTTTTTTTTCAATATGAACAGTGTTGTAGCACAGGAAAAAGAACAATCTATTGAAAAAGCAAATCTTGAAGAGCAAATCAGTTATGCACTTGGGTATGATATTTTTAATACACTAAAAGAAACGTTTGTACTTGACCCTGCTTTTTTTATGATGGGGGCCATGGACAGCAGTGAAAAAAAACCGAAATTAACAAAAGAAAAATTAGAACAGGCTCTGGAGTCATATAAGCGAATAGCAAGACAAAAACAAATAGAGAGGATTAAAATGGAATCCAAAGCAAACAGGGAAAAAGGGCTTACGTTTTTAGAGGAAAATAAGAAAAAAGAAAATGTTGTAACCCAGCCATCCGGGCTTCAATATAGAATTATCACACAGGGAGATGGTCCATTGCCAAAGGCAACGGATACTGTCGAGTGTCACTATAAAGGCACTCTTATTGACGGCACGGAATTTGATTCTTCCTATCGCAGGGGCACCCCTGCAACATTTCAGGTGGGCGGTGTGATTCAAGGTTGGATTGAAGCCCTGCAGATGATGAAGGTAGGGTCAAAGTGGGAATTGTATATTCCGCCTGAACTTGCATATGGAGACAGGGGGGCGGGATCTCTCATAAAACCGGGTACTACCCTGATTTTTGAAGTCGAAGTATTGGGTATTGTCGAGTAAAAAATTGCATTGGGGTGGCTTGTGAACAAAGATTATGAAATAAAGAAAATCAAGCATTTAAATATAGTATTATTGTCGTTAAGAGATATTGGCAGGCTTCTTGTAACTGAAAATGATAAACAAAAACTTATAAACGGTATCTGCGGTATACTGGTTAAGAAAAGAGGCTATTACAATGCCTGGATCGGCTTGCTGGATGACGATAACAATATCCTGATGATCGCTCAGTCAGGATTTAACAGCTATTTTGATGAAATGCAAAGCAAGCTTGAAAACAGGGAGTTTACGCGGTGTATTAAGAAAACCCTTGAATCAGAAGATGTTTTTTTTGTGGCAAATCCAGTCAAAGAATGTTCAGAATGTATGTTCTCAAAAAATTATGCCGGAAGGGCTTCCATGGCTGTGAGGCTTACACATGAGGAAAAGAACTATGGTTTTATGGTCCTATCGATTCCCCAGGAACTCAGCCAGGATAAAACTGAAAAAAGTATTGTAAAAGAGATTTCAGATGATATTGCCTTTGGACTTCACAGGATTGATCTGGAAGAAAAAAGAAAATTATCAGAAAAAGCAGAAGAAGAAAGTAAGATAAGATTTAAGACTTTAATTGAAAATTCATTAAATTGTATCTCAATTATACAAAACGATAAAATAGTCTATAAGAATTCAGCTCTAAGAAAGCTTCACCGCCTTAGTACAAATGCTTTTGAACCCCCTGATTTTGATAATATTTATGCCGATGATAAACAGCGATTAAAAAACTATTATAACGATTTAATAGCCAACAAGATAAGGCATATTGATACAGATTTCAGATATTATCCCAAAGAGGGGGGTAAAGAGGAATCCCAGTTAAGATGGGCATTAATCAGTGCTCAAAAAATAGATTATATGGGTATTGAATCAGTGATAACCAATGTCATGGATATTACAGACTCCAAAGAAGTTGAAAATTTATTAAGAATCCAGGATAAAATGACATCCCTTGGCAGGGTCACTGCAGGAATTGCCCATGAAATACGAAATCCTCTATCCGGTATTTATATCTATTTAAAAGCTTTAAAACAAATATATAAAAATATGGGAGATATCAAAAACGTTCTTTCCATTATTGATAAAGTAGAGCACGCCTCCAACAAGATAGAATCCATCATTAAACGGGTAATGGATTTTTCAAAACCCGGTAAACCCCAGTTTATCATGGCCAATATAAATCAAAATGTTGATGAGATTACAAAACTGACATATGTCTCACTAAGGAAAGATGGAATCAAATTTATAAAAAAACTGGATACAGCACTTCCAGACTGCTGGCATGAACCGCATTTGATTGAACAGGTGGTATTAAATCTTATTACCAATGCTGCCGAGGCCATGAAAGAGTATGATGGTAAAAAAATAATAGAGCTTGCAACATATAAAAAAATGGATTGCATAGCAATCTCAATAAAGGATTCAGGTCCTGGCATACCCTTGTCAAGACAATCAAAAATATTTGATCCTTTTTACACAACAAAAACCAACAGCTCAGGCATAGGTCTTAGCATATGCCATAGAATTATTACAGACCATGGCGGTTCGTTAAGGTTTAATTCCGGCACAAAGGAAGGTGCCCGGTTTGTTATTGAGCTGCCCCTGAAAAGAGAAGAGATTTAGCTGTGATAAGATACTCAATCAGCGTTGTTGATGATGAAGAATCCATTCGTGACGGTCTTGCGATGATCCTGTCTGAAGAATATGACATCTCTTGTTTTGCCGATGCAGAATCATTTTTATCAGATATGGAAACAAATTCACCGGATCTTGTTTTAATGGATATTGGCCTGCCTGCCATGAATGGGATTGAGGCTTTGGCTATCATAAAAAAAAAGACCCATGATCTTCCGGTTATCATGATAACTGCATATGAAGACATCAATATGGTTATCTTGTCAATGAAGACGGGTGCTTTTGATTTTATCCTCAAACCCATGAATCCTGATATGCTTGAGTTAACCATTAAAAAAGCCATCTCCACCATTGCTTTGAGAAAAGAGGTTAAAATTCTCCAGGAAAAATACCTGGAAGATAATCATCCCTGTTTTATTGGTGAAAGCAAAAAGATTGAAGATGTTATGGATTTTATCAATATGGTTGCAAAAAGTCCGGATACACCCATTATGATAATGGGAGAAACAGGTACAGGAAAAGAATTGATAGCAAAAGCCATCCATGCCAGAAGTCCGGTGTTTCAAGGACCCTTTATTGCTGTAAACTGCTCTGCGTTTCCAGATGAGCTAATAGAAAGTGAATTGTTCGGATATGAGGAAGGGGCTTTTTCGGGCGCCAAAAAACAGGGTAAAAAAGGTTTTATTGAAGAAGCAGATAATGGCACCCTTTTTCTTGATGAAGTGGCAGACCTGAGCCTGCCGGGTCAGGCTAAACTTTTAAGGTTCATTGAAAGTGGAGAATTCTATAAGGTTGGCAGTACCAAAAAATACAAAGTAAATGTTCGCATTGTTTCTGCAACAAATAAAAACCTGGAAGAATTAATTGATAAGGATCGTTTCAGAAAAGATCTTTTTTTCAGATTATGTGTTGTAAAAGCAAAAATACCTTCCTTAAATGAAAGAAGAGACGATATCCTGCCTTTAGCAAAACATTTTTTATATGAGTTTAGTAATAAATTTGAAAAGAACCTGAAAAATATTTCAAAAGGAGCCCAGGATCTGTTGCTCTACCATGAGTTTTCCGGAAATGTAAGAGAGCTTAAAAATATCATTGAAAGGGCCTGTCTCATTACTCAGAATGATGTGCTCACAAGGGAGGACCTGGGACTTAAACAAAAACCAGATAATATAAAAAAGGTAGAGTCGGATGGTTTCAAAGATCCGTCTTCCCATTTGACAGAACAGGGAATCCATCTGGGAAAACTTTTGGAAAGCATTGAAAAAAAATATATGGAATACGCTTTAAAGCTTACCAGTGGAAATGAAAGCAAAGCAGCCAGGCTGCTTAAAATGAATCATCATACATTTAGATACAAATGGAAAAAAGCTAATACTTAAAAAATAGATTAAATTTTATATTCAGATTTTGGAAAATAGACAGAAAAGCAGGTCCCTTTATCCACTTGGCTTTCCACTTCAATAGTACCGTGGTGTGCTTCAACAATGCTTTTTACTATGGCAAGCCCAAGCCCTGTCCCATTAATATGCCGTGTTTTTTCATTTTTCACACGAAAAAATCTGTCAAAAATATGCTCCAGTTCATTTTGCGGGATTCCCAAACCCGTATCTGAGACCGCAATTTTAGTACAATCACTCTTTTCATCGGCCCATGCGGTTATCTTTCCACCATTTGGGCTATACCTGATTGCGTTGGATATTAAATTTGACACCACTTCTTCCATGTTTATCCGGTTTCCCATCATCCAAAGCTCTTTTTTGGTTTCTTTGGTTGTCAAATGAATGGACTTTGTATCTGCCTGATCCCGGTAAAACGCGATCTGACCTTTTATGAGTTCAACCAGATCTAATTCTTCTCTTTCCTGGTTAATCAATCCTGATTCTATTTTGGAAAGATCCAGAAGCTCTGTTGAAAGATTGGTTAAAGACTTGATTCGATTAGAACTTTTTTGCAGTATCTGTTTTTGTTTTTCCGTCAATTCGCCTGCCAGTCCGTCCAGAACAACATTCAGCTGCATGAGCACAGAGTTTAAGGGACTTTTTATTTCATGGGCAACCATGGAGACAAAGTCAGATTTTAATTGATCAATCTTTTTTAAAGCCGTGATATCGTTGAAAACAGTAATTGAACCCAGGTTCCGATTGAGACGGTCCCGAAATGGAATACACCTGATACCAATGATCATATCATCTGTGCCTTTTGAAATGGGCATGGTGATCTCATCCGTAATCTCAGAAAATATATCTGCAGGCTGGTTAATGGCATTCTCTATCATGCCCAATAACCTGGGATCCTTGATAAACTCAGAAACCTTATGGCCTATAACAGATTTTTTTCTGCAATTGATCATCTTTAAGAATGCCGGATTTGCAAGGGCAATCCGTTCCTGATTATCTGTGGTCAAAACTCCATTGTTCAGGGTATTGATCATCACCCGCATTCTGGATTTTTCCGTTGCAATATCCTGGAGCGTCCTTATAAATTCAATGGCCTTGCTGATAACAATTCTTAATTCCTGGGGTGAGAAAGGTTTTGATAAAAAATCAAAGGCACCCCTTTTCATTGTTTCAATGGAGTGTTCAAGGGTTGCATATCCGGTTATGATTATAATCACAGTATCAGGATGACGGGATTTGACATCGGTGAGGACATCCAGTCCAGACATTCCCGGCATCATTAAATCCAGCAAAATGATATCAAAATGTTTTTCTTCAATCATTTTTAACCCGTTGATACCGTTTTGTGCCAGCTCAACATGACATCCTTCCTCAGTCAATAATCTTTCACAGGCCTTCTGAATTCTTATTTCATCATCAACCACAAGAACCCTTGGCTGGAAAAAAATATTTTTTACACTCTTTTTTATGGAATTAATATTGTTCATAATTATTCTTCAGTTTAAATTATCATAATTGTTTCAGCAATAGGGCTTACATAGGGACAGTCCATCTTTCGAGGCAACATACATGGGGAATTCAATAATAAAGGTTGTGCCCTGTGAGCCTGTTTTTTTTACAGAAATTTTTGCTTCATGTTCCTCAATAAGACCGTAAACAATACTCAGGCCAAGCCCTGTACTTTTCCCTACGTCCTTTGTTGTAAAAAAAGGGTCGAAAATTTTTGATAAATTTTCATGGGGTATACCTTCTCCCTTATCTTTAATTTCCAGAAAAACCTTTCCAATGGCTTTCTCCTTATAGGTGGTCAAAGTGATGGTACCAGACCCATTCATGGCATCTGCAGCATTTATCACAAGGTTAATCAAAACCTGATTTAGTTTACTTGTGTCTGCATTAATGAGCATCATTTCATCGGAAAGGGCTTTTTTAATTTTAATGTTTCTAAATTTTTTCTGATCCCGGATCAGGGCAAGGCTCTGTTGGACAATATCATTGAGCTGGACAATGTTTTTTTTTGTTCCCTGGCTTCGACTGTATACAAGCAGGCTTTTAACAATCTCTTTACAACGGTTTGCATCTTCAAGAATATACCCAAGATCTTCTACCATACTCTCGTCAATATCTTTGCGCTCTAAAAGAAGACTGGCATAGAACAATATACCTGTGAGGGGATTATTTATTTCATGGGCAACCCCGGCGGCCAGTTGGCCAAGCGATGCCATTTTTTCAGATTGGGAAAGCTGTTTCTGGGTCATTTTCAGCTCATTTTCAATCTTGATTTTATCTTTCAAATCATTATAAATCGCCATGGTGGCAGATTCATTGCCTTTTTCATCGTAGATAATGGCCGCAGACATCTCGACTTCAATATTTTTTCCATGGGCATTAACAATGGTCGTCCTTGGAATCAATAGTTTTCCTGCTCCCCCGATTTTTTCATTCCTGAGCATGCCCATGATTTCTTTGGCCTTACCCGGGGGATACAATTGCTCAGTATGCTTTATCTTGCCTTCTCCACCGTTATAGTCGCCAAATAATTCTTTTGCCACTGAGTTCATCAAATTGATATTGCCCTGGCGGTCGGCGGCGATAATTGCGCTTGCCGAGGAATGGATAACCCGACTGATAAATTCTTTCACCCCGTGCAATTGACCTTCAAGGGATTTGGTCCGGGTAATATCGCGTATACTGCCAATGACATATGCCACATCCCCATTATCATCTAAAATAGGGGAAAACACCCTCTCCTCCCATCGATAATGATGCTTTACAGTAAAACTATGGCTCTTTTTATCTTTTATAACTTTGGAAATAGTACACTGATCTGAATTACAGGGAGTATCCTTATATAAAAACGTATGATAACATTTTTTCCCGAAAATTTCATTAAAGGAGAGATTAAATGCCTCATAAAACTTTTTATTGGCACCCACCAGGGTTTTATCCGGAGAAATAATAACGCTGGGATATGACAGGGAATCAAATATCCTGTTTTGCCAAACCATTTCATCTGCTGATATGCTCAAATCTTTGTTCACGCTATTTGCCTTAATCCATTTGCTGTAATAAATCAGTAATTTTTTATTTTATGGAGAGTCAAAAACATCTATTAATGATAGTTTCGCAGCCTTTCCTTTACCCTGGGGCAGAACAATACTGATACTTGCTCCAGTGCAGTCTGCCAGTAGAACCCGAATGGATTCCTTAGCAAGACAGCTTAATGCCCTGCTGACAATACTGTGGCGGTCTCCAAAATGAGGTCCATGAAAATGGAGCAGGTCTGCAGAACAATTATTACAGGCAGCCACACTTAAACTTTTTTGTGTTAATAGATACACACTTATTTGTTCTGGAGATGCCATATGCATGGATATATGATAAAACCTGATTTTTTTATCCTCCATGTACCCGATCTTTTGCCCAAACAAGGACAAATGATCAAAAGAAAACCGATAAGAGCCCAGATTCAAATCAGGTACCAAAGTAATCCCATATGTCTTTATTTTCTTTTCAACATAGCTTGCACGGGTTTCAGGATATTTTTTCTTTAAAAATTGCGTTAACTCATCATTTTCTTTTTGTTCAAACGGGAAATGGGATTGGGGAAGATCGAAATTGGCTGAAAACATATCGGTGAAAGCATCACAGTTTTCTTGATCCACAACAAAAGTCAGCATGGCATTTGAAGAAACCATGTGCCTGAATGACAATCTTAGTCCTCCCAGATGTAAAAGGAGAAAGCCCAAAAGCTGCAGACTGTGATGGTGGGGAAATATTGATAGGGTACACACACGCCTGTCATACTCCCAGGATTCATTCCGATGAATAGTTTGTCCGAAATTTTTTAAACCAATAGTCCCTGAAACAAAGGATTTGCTGCCCATTGTGTTCAAGGTCATAAACACCATGTTGATCCGATTGGACTCCATAA
>JABIYQ010000134.1 GCA_018702715.1 Desulfobacula sp.
AAAATAAGAAGTTAAGATCAACCCCGTCATCTGGGTGGAAAATCCTTCAATGGTCAGCCTCAAACTCAGAAAGGTAGCCAGCAGGCCCAAACTCATGGCCAACAAGAGCATTGAAGTATATAAAGCAATAAACGATTTTAAAATGGATGTCATTTTAGATTTTCCAATGATTCTTAAATAAGTAAGATTATGTTTGTTTTAGGATTCTTACCTAAACCTGCTAATGCCAAAGGGCGTTATATTGATCTCCGGTGTCTTGCCAAAAACCATGTCACACACTATTTTTCCAGTTCCCGTTGCCAGGGTCAGCCCCAGCATGCCGTGACCCGTCGCTATAATAAAGTTTTCCAGGGAGGGTGCCCTGTCTATTATGGGTAAATCATCATAAGTCATGGGCCGAAGACTGGTCCACTCTTCGATGACAGGATGGCCCACAGGTTCCCTTAAAAAAGCAGTTGCCCCTGAAATCAGTTTTGAAAGGCGTTTAGGGTTTAAATTATTATCATACCCTGAAAATTCCATGGTTCCGCCCAGACGATAGCCGCTTCTCCAAGGGGTGACAACCATGCTTTTTTCATAAAGAGAACAGGGATAGGAGGGACATATGCCGGGTCTTTCCATGGTGATGCTATACCCTTTCCCGGGCTGAACCGGCAGATCAAGCTTTAATTGCCGCAGGGTCTTAGGTGCCCATGCCCCCGTTGCAAGAATAAATGCATCTGCCGCAAAATTGCCTTTGATAGTATTCACTCCAACAACGGCATCACCTTTGGTTTCAAATTCCAAAACATTGCAGTGTTCTTCTATGATAAGCCCTTTTTGGCTCAGATGTTTTCGCCAGGAAGTCATAAGCATGTCTGGTTTGAGATGCCAGTCAGCTTTATTTAGCCAGGCACCGGCCATATCATTTTTTAGGGCGGGCTCGAACTCTTGCAATTCTTCTTTATCAATCCTGCGGCCTCCCAGATTATACGTTTTCAAAAACGCGTTGGTTGTCTCATGGTTTTCAAAATTTTTCTTGTCTTTAAAAACACTTAATATCCCTTTTTTTTCAAAATCACAGTTTATGTCCTTAAGGGCCAGCAAAGTGTCAAACAAGCTGATGGAGTAATTCAGGATTTCATATTTTTCTTTGGCTGCCTTTGCCATTTGACCGGTATTGCACTTTGAGGCAAATTTTAACAGCCAGATCAATCGCTTTATGTCCAGCGTGGGTTTTATATAAAGAGGCGAGGTCCCTTTAAGCGTTCTTGCAATTTCCTGGCTGACCGTTCCGGGAGAACACAAAGGGATGACATCGCTGAAATAAAGCAGCCCGCAGTTTCCATGGGATGCTCCGTCTCCGATGGTATCTTTTTCAATGATTCTTACACTTGCGCCTTTATCAATTAAATAATGAGCGCAGGCAAGACCTATGACTCCGCCCCCGATGATAATGACTTCCTTTTTGGCTTTCATTTAATTTTTCCTTTTGCAGGCAGATGATCTGATTGAGAATTTTAAATTCTAATTGAATTTTAGGATATTTTATTAATATCTTTACCGATATTAAGTATAGTCCGGCAATAATGAATGCTTTTTTTAATGGTTTCAATTTCCAGGTGCAAGGCAGTGTCCTTGTCTTCCAGGCTTATTCCCATTTCAGTTTCGATATTGATTCTTTTTGTGGGGGAGTCGTTTTTAATGAACTCATAGGCTTTTTGCATATCAATATCTCCGTCACCCACGGCCACTCCTCTGACCCTGAAACCATCCCGGCAGAATTCAACGCGATCATCCCTGAAATGGTTTGTAAATGCAACAGGTGCAAGATTTTCAATTGCTTTCATGGGATCTTCAGCAATATGCCAGGCATTCACAGTATCAATGCAGGCCCCGACATAATGATGATCCACTTGATTCAGTACCCAGAGGATTTCCTCTGAAAAACTGTCGCAATGATTTTCAAGGGCCAGGCAGATGCCATATTCCTCTGCCATTGGTGCGGTTTTTTCCAGAAGATCGGCCGTCTGTTGCAAAAAAGGCATGACCTCTTGATGAAACCTGGAGCCAGCCCTTGGCCTTGGCCTTGGTAAATCCATACTGATTTTTACCACATCTGCTCCTATAAAATGAGCCGTGTCCAGGCCTTCTTCCAGATTATGCTGGATACCAATGCCAAAATTTCCCAGATCAAGGGACATATTGTATTCCAGGTAAAGATGTTTCTCTTTTGCTGCCGCCCCCACTTCCTTGAGAAAAGAAGGCTCCAGGTTTTCCAGAACTCCGTCATCCAGATGAAATCCGTCCAACCCCAGTTCAATGCCCAGATCAAAAAGCTGGAATGTACTTAATTGTCTCTCCCATGGCAGGTTAAATCCCGCCCATGCCTGACCGATCCCATGCAGATATAAACTATAGGTATGCAGCCCCAATAACATTTGATTATTTTCTGTTTTATTTACAGCAGTTTTTGACGGCATAAAAGGTTTCCTTTAATTTCTTTTTTAAATTATTGAAGTCTGCTATCTATATTCGGTCTGCTTATTATAGAAGCTTCATTTTTGTCAAGGAAATCCGACGAAAATTGAATATATTATTTTATTAAAAAGGATAAAATAAATCATATGAAGAAAACAGCGCTATGGGGATTAGCAATCCTGACAATCTGCAACCTGTTTAATTACATGGACCGGTACCTTTTTAATTCTTTAGCACCTGCCATTAAACGTGATTTTGACTTGACTAATTTTGAAGTAGGGATGCTGGCAAGCATCTTTGGTTTGATCTATATTATTGCCTGCCCCCTGGCCGGTCTGCTGGGTGATAAGTATAAACGGCCCAGGATTCTGGGTGGTGCCATGTTCTTCTGGTCTTTGGTAACTGCATCAGCCGGGCTGGCACGAGGGTTTTGGACCATGCTGATTCCTCGCAGCCTCTCTGGTATTGGTGAGGCTGCATGCTCCAGTATTGGTTGCAGCCTGGTTGAGGACTACTCGCCTAAGGCCTGGAAAGGCCGTGCCATGGCTGTCTTTTTAATTGCCATGCCCCTTGGAACAGCTCTGGGTTATCTGGCCGGTGGTTATATCGATGCATGGATCGGCTGGAGATGGGCTTTTCCCATTGTGGGCATCCCGGGTATGCTCATCGCCTTTCTGGTATGGAATATTAAAGAGCCGGTTCCCGATCTGGGTGCCAATAAAGATGATTTTTTAACTGAACTTAAAAATAATTTTAAGAATCTGATCCGCAACAAGACTTATCTGTATGCTATTGTCGGGTATACAGCCTTCACCTTTGTGACCGGCGCCATGGCAGCCTGGGTACCTGAGATCATGGTCAGTGCCAAGGGGCTCAGCCTTAAAGACGGCAATATAATTTTTGGCGGAACTATGGTAATCACAGGCATCGTGGCCACTGGCCTGGGAGCTTTAATTACGGATGTATTAAGGAAACGTACCCACAGGGCAGCAGCTTTAATCTGTGCAATTTCAGCCCTTTTATCGATTCCCTTCCTGATAATAGCACTTTATGCCGAGGGCAGGACAGAGCTGTTCCTGTGGCTGCTGGCTGCGGAAACCTTTCTTTTCCTCAACACAACCCCGATAACATTGATAATTTTGGAATCCGTGAAATTCGACCAACGCTCAGTTGCCATGGGCTTTTCCGTTCTGGCCATTCATCTTTTTGGCGATGCACTTTCCCCTGCCATCGTGGGGTGGTGGGCGGATAAGACAGATGTCATCACAGCCTGCATCACCATTCTTCCCGCTGGATTGGTTGTAACGGCATTTTTCTGGTTCCTCTGCTTTTCTTCCCAAAAGAAAAGTTGTGACACAAAAATACAATCCCTTGAAAAAGGAGAAAAATAATGCTGAATCAAATGACCCATGGAACACTCTGGCTTATGGCGCTCCAGTTCAACCAATTACCATCCTTAAAAAAATATCTGAAAAGCCGGGATGGATGGATTAATTTTTCAGTGGGTTTTAAATCTCAAACCATTGAACAGGCAATTATTTTTAAAAATGGGCGGGTAAAGGTGAGTAAATGTATCCCTGAGGACATTGATGTTACTCTGGTGTTCCAGGATGATACAGCACTCAAGGAGATGGCATTAAACACACCCAATGAAATGCTTAACCTGATTCTTAAAAATCGAATGGTGCTGGATGGAAATCTGGCGTGTTTGCAGGCATTTAACTTTTATATCTCCCTGTTAATGGGGAAGGTTCACCAGAAAATGCTTGCCCGATCCCATAAAAAAGATGTTAAAGACAGGAAAAATAATTATGGCCTTTGCCGGCCTGGTCTTTCAAAAACCCTTTCAGACCGGAAGAGCTATCGCATGAAAGGCAAAGCAAATGTTGACAAAGGGGTAAAGTATCTTGATGATCCCTTTTTGCCTGACTTTAAAATAAAAGATTTTCCAAGGCTTGCAGATTTTTATAATTTCCATTTTGATACCCTTCCTGAAATCTGCGCTGAACGCCCGGAACTCATGACCCAGTGGTTTAGGACAAACGGTTTTGAAAAAGATGTCAATGGTGTGCAATGGTTTCCTGAGATGCGTCAGGCACTGGCATTCAAGCATCTTATGGAAAATAAAAAACCTTTTATCCGCAAACATGATCTTCTGGCTGGGACAACGTCTTCCAAGATGGTGGGTGTCACTGTTTTTCCCGATGGTCAGGGCACAATGATCTGGGGGGAGCTTAATTCCCTTGAAAAAAGAGAGCTTATCCCGTTTACATGTTCAAAAAAAACAGCAAAAACACTTCATTACGATGTTCTTCCCTTCTGGATGCGTCGCAATTTCAGGGAGTATGTACGAAATCATTACAATTATCCATTGTGCCAAAAATTAGACGAGCGGTTTGTGGCCTATTTTGTGTGGAAATCCGTGGGCATTTCACACACAATTCCCAATTTCAAACGGCTGCTTGAAAAAGGCAGTTCAGGGATTATCAAAGATATACAAACCAGATTACAGGATACAGATCTTAAAGTTGAGCAGATCGAAACCCTTAAAGCAATGAACATTGCCCTTGAAGGTGTTGAAGCCTTTGCTCAAAATCTTGGAAAAGAAGCCATAAGGCTTGGCCGTGCCGAATCCTCGCAAGAAAGAAAAGAGGAGCTGAAACGCCTTTTTGATATCTGCCAAAAAGTACCGAAAAAACCGGCCCAGACACTTGCTGAGGCCATAAATGCTATCTGGATCTCCTGGATTGGTCTGCACATGGAAAATTCAAATACAGGACTTTCCCTGGGGCGTCTTGACCAGCTGCTTCAACCTTATTTTGAAAGGGACATGGAAAAACTGGACAGTTCAGAGGAAAAAAGAATTTATATAAAACACGCGGTTGATCTTACAGGATGTTTGATCATGCGGTTAACAGACCATGTGCCGCTTTTGCCGGATATTGCCAATTATCTATTTGGCGGTGCCGCCTCCACCCAGGCGATTACCCTGGGCGGTGTCACCCGCAAAGGAGAAGATGGAGTCAATGATATGACCTTTATATTTTTAAAGGCCATTGAATTGCTTCCGGTGAGAGACACAAACATCAATGCACGATATCATACAGAGAAAAACAGTGACAATTATCTTAAAAGGTTGTGCGAAGTCAATATCATAACCTCTGCAACCCCCATCATGCAAAGTGATACAGCAATGCTTAAGGCATTGTCCCCCCAGGGCTATTCCATTGAGGATATCAATGACTGGGCAGCAACAGGATGTGTTGAACCCACTCTTGCAGGAAAGCATTTCGGTCATACAGGCTCTATTCTTATGAATATGGTAGCAGCTCTTGAAATGGCTTTGAACAATGGTCACCATCCCCTGATGAAATGGACTCCCGGTCCTGAAACCGGTTGTATAGAAAAAGGTGATTTTCTTTCCTTTGAAGACTTTTTCAAAGCCTTTGAAACCCAGCAGCACTTCCTCATCAACCAGGCAGTTGAACTAAACAATATGTTTGGCAAGGCCCACCAGGAACTTCGCCCCACTCCTCTTTTAAGTGCCATGATTGACGGATGTATTGAAAAGGGAAAAGATGTGGTAAATGGCGGAGCACAATACAATAGCTCCGGTACATCCAATATTGGGCTTGTGGATGTAACTGATTCTTTGATGGTGATCAAGACATTGGTGTTTGAAAAGAAAACAATATCCTTTCCGGAATTGAAAAAAGCCGTTGATTCTGATTTTAAAAATGATCCAGTCCTTCATGCCACAGTACAAAACAAGGTTCCCAGATTTGGCTCTGGAGATTCACAGGCACTTGAGATGTGCCAAAGAGTCTCAGGTGTTGTGCATGATATCTACAAACAACATAAAAACTGCAGAGGCGGGCATTATACGGCCGGATTCTGGTCCATGTCACAGCATGTCGCCTATGGCTCCCTGTCTGGGACGCTTCCGTCGGGCAGGCTGGCCCAAAGGGCCTTTACCCCTGGATTAACCCCAAGTCCGGGTGCATCAAAAAACTTTCTGGATAACATGATGGATGTTGCGATGCTGAATCCTGAACATATGGACAATAATATTGCCTTTAATGTGAAACTGACACCGGGTACCCAGGATAAAAGGGAATCCACAGTGGATGCAATGCATTCCTATGTAAAATCCTATTTCAACCAGGGCGGGATGCAGATGCAGTTTAATGTTGTTAGTTCTGAAATGCTTAAAGATGCCATGGCAAATCCCGAGGACTATAAAAATCTCATGGTTAGAATCTCTGGATACAATGCATATTTTGTAACCCTGAATAAAGACATTCAGGTTGAATTGATAGAACGGGCAGAGTACGCCATATGAAAACCCAAGATCATTCGGCCTTGCCTTTGATTCTGGAAATAAAGGCAAACTCCCTGGATGACGGGCCTGGGATCCGTTCTGTTGTGTTTTTTAAGGGATGCCCCCTTTCCTGTGCCTGGTGCCACAACCCTGAAAGCAAGATTTCAACACCTGAAATTTCTCATGATCAGAACGCATGTGTTGGGTGTAATACCTGCATGGATATTTGTCAAAAAAAAGCGATTTCCAGTGAAAACCAATTTTTTATTGACAGAAATATCTGTGACCTTTGTTTTGAATGTGTTGATGTCTGCCCGTCCAATGCCCTTGAACAGGTGGGCATAAAAATGCAGATCCTACAGATTGTTGACAAAATTTTAAAATACAAACCCTTTTTTGAAACATCAGGCGGCGGCGTAACATTGTCAGGCGGAGAGCCAACCTTGAATATGCAATTTTTATCAAAGCTTCTCATAACGATAAAGGCCAAAGGAATCCATACCCTCATTGAAACCTGCGGGTTGTTTAATTTTGATCGTTTCAAAAGCCTTATCTATCCCTATACAGACATCATTTATTTTGATTTAAAAATATGGAAAACCAGTGACCATAAGCGATTTTGCGGTATTGGCAATGAATTGATTTTAAACAATTTTAAAGCCCTGCAAGCGCTTTGCCTTAATTCCGGTGTAACCCTTGTTCCCAGAATTCCGCTGATTCCGGGCATTACAGATACGAATGAGAATATTACAAAAATCAGTAAATTTTTAAAAAGCCTGTATGTGGAAAAAGCAGTGTTGATTCCCTATCATTCGTTTTGGAAAGAGAAAATTAAAAAGCTTGGCATTGAGAATTCAGATCTGGAGACTAAAGACATGCCCGCATGGGTAGAGCCGGACCAGATAAACGCGTGTAAAGATATCATGCAGGATGCAGGAATTAAGATTAGAGAACATTGAATAATGTGCACCTTTGTTTCATCTCCCATAGCAATTGAGCGAAAGAGTGCTTTATTTAAAGGTCTCGATTAATGCTTTTCCTTTGGCTTTATCCCATAATCCTCAGTCGATGCGTACCTGCTGTTCTTTGAGAATCTTCTGTACTTTTTTAATATCAACCAAACGGCAGTTGACATTTTGTTTTACTGAAACAGCAGCGGCAACACCGGCACCCTGACCGCTTACACAGCAGCACATCATCTGGCGCGTGGCTGCAAAGGCAATTTTGTCTGCTGATATGCATCGACCGGCCACAAGAAGGTTTTCAACTTTAAGAGGCAGGATAGCCCTGAAAGGTAGTTGCAGATAACGTCCCGTGGTGGGCATGGTAACAACCCCATAAGCATCCAGAAACTCAGGAAAGATTCCAATGGAATCCTTAAACCGGGCCTGGGATTTAACATCATCTTCCGTGATAATATATTCACCAATGATTTCTCTGGACTCGCGGATTCCAACGGATGAGTTAAAGGTTCGCAGGCGGGCTTTTTCAAATCCTGGTGTGTATTTCTTAAGGGCAGCAACGGCCCAGACAGCCTCCTGGCGGCCCATGATTTCGGCGTGGGTCAAATCCCGGACATCCGTGGCATCTATATTGAGAACATGGGCAACATCAATGTTCATGGCCTCCCCGGCATCTGTCAATGTATCCCAGTAACCAATGATGGGAGTCCCGGCAGGGATTTCACCGGCAGCAGTGGCCTTTTCAAAGGGTTCCGAGATAAAGGTTGAGAACATATCATCCTCTTTGCCCGTGGTCTCAAGAGCCCAGTCTCCCAGTGTGGAGGGATTGCCTTTTACATAGGAGAGAAAGGCATCCACATCTACACCGCTGCAACCAAAGCTGGTGGTGGTGCCCATCATGGATTCCTTAGGCTCCTTGCGAAAGGGAGCCCCGGTCTTAAAGGCCAGATCAGCGTCTCCCGTAGCATCTATGAATTGTTTGGCCATGATGGCCTGCCTGCCGGATTTGCTTTCTGTAATAACTCCTGTGATGGTATCTCCTTCCATGATCACATCCGTTACCATACAATGCAGCAAAGGGATTATACCTGCTTCTTCAATCAACACATCTGCCACATATTTAAACATGTCCGTGTCCAGCATTTCACCGTCACCTTCAGGATCTTTATGACTGGCCCCCATCTTTTTGGCACGCATTTCAAACTCCACCCCGATACCGCCGGCATCAATGGTATGTTCACGACGATACCAGGAAATGGTACCCACCATGGCCAGGGTGATGTTACCGCCAAAACAGCCGTATCGTTCCACCAGCATTGTAGAAGCTCCGGCCCGGGCCGATGCAAGGGCGGCACTAAGGCCTGCAGGGCCACTGCCGATAACCAGTACATCCGTTTTTGCCATAACTGGTATTGTCTTTGATGGTTCGACATAATGTTCCATATATTGTTTTCCTTATCTATTTAGCACCCATGGAAAATCGTGGATTTTTCCGTCAGTGTTATTCAATCAGTGTTATTCAATTCTGACCCCTTGTTTTTTTAAAGCCTTTTGAACCTTTGATATGTCGACCCCGCGGCAGGTGACCTTGTCCTTGACGGATACTGCCGCGGCAACTCCTGCACCCTGTCCAGTTACAGTGCAGCACATCATCTGGCGGGTTGCGGCATGGGTGATTTTATCCCCTGCTACACAGCGTCCTGCCACCAGAAGGTTTTCCACTTTTTGGGGAAGAATAATACCGTAGGGAACATGAAAATATCTGCCAGTACTTGGCATGATAGCTGTATTGTTGCCATCCAGAAATTCCGGGTTGATGCCGATGGAATCTTTAAAGCGTGCTTCATTTAACACGTCGTGTTTGGTAAGGTTGTATGCGCCCAAAATTTTTCTGGATTCGCGAGTCCCCAGGGATGCACCAATGGTCCTGAGGCGCGCCTTATCAAATCCCGGGGTATATTTTTTTAAGGCCTTAATTGCCCACATGACATGTTTTCTTCCTTCAATTTCAGCTTTTGTCAGGTCCTGCACATCCGTACAATCATAGCCGGGCATGTGGATTGCATTGAGGCTTCTGACTTCTCCGGCATCCGTGAAATCATTCCAATAACTGGCGAGATGGGCATATTCGGGTATTTCACCATTCTCCTTTGCCTTTGTAAAGGGCTCCACAAGAAAGGTGCTGAACTCTTTTGCTTCTTTTTCTCCTGATTCCTGGCCCCAGTCTGCTATGGAGGTCTGGCGGTTAATGATATAGTCCAGGAAAGTTTGAACATCCACCCCGCTGCAGCCAAAGTTAACACTCACAGGCTCCAGTGTATCTTTGGGATCAAGGCGATAGGGAGCGCCGCAAAAGTGTGCAATATCAGCATCCCCCGTGGCATCAATAACCCTTTTGGCCAATATGGCCTGGCGGCCGGATTTGCTTTCCGTGATAACGCCCTTAATCTTATTGCCCTCCATGATGACATCAACGGTGGAACAGTGAAGCACAGGGACGAGACCCGACTCCTGAACCAGGGTGTCGGCAACATATTTGAACATTTCCGTATCAATAATTTCGTAAAGAAAAATACTGAGGCTTGCCCCCATCTCCCTGGACCGCTGCTCAAATTCACAACCTACACCTCCGGCATCAACCACCTTGTCGTTTGAGCGATACCAGGCAAGGGTTCCAATCATGGACTGAGTAATATTGCCGCCGAAACAGCCATAGCGTTCCACCAGCATTGTGTCCACACCTTCACGGGCGCAGGCCAGAGCGGCAGAGAGTCCTCCGGGTCCGCTGCCAATGACAAGGACATCTGTCTTGGCCATGATGGGTATTGTTTTTACCGGTATTTCAATGGTTTCCATAATTATGCCTTCCTGTTTCCCTTTTTAATTGTTGATTTGAGAATTATCACATATTTGCAGGGAACTCCAAAAAAAATTATTTTTGTGGTGAAAAGTACAGGCTTAATTTAACAATTGTTGCATGGTTTTAATTAATGGCAGCCATATTTTCTGATAAAGAAAAAAATCTCCCATATAATATCCCCTATCGCTTTTGTTTGCGGATACTTGATCTCAGGGTTATCGTCCTTATATTCAGGATTAAAGTCTCTTGTAAATTGGTGAATTCAAAAGGAGGGGATTTTTCATGATTAATATATCTAAAAAGACGAAAAAATCGCGAGATGTCATAAAAAAAAGTATTGATAAATATTTTGGGAAAAATGGATTAGGGTTAGATCAATCAAGAGCCCAGAATTGTTGTGCCTATTTTGAAGGAGGCGGCGGTTTTGTTGCCGTTGAAATTTTGGATGAAGAAGACAAGCGTGTCATTAATATTCAGTCGAGAGAATGGGAATATCACGCCAAGCAATATATGCAGTCGATATAATAGCATTCAAATGCTGATCACGCACAGATGGTCATGGTTTGTGGATCACATAAATCATCTTTTTGAATAGCGCCTTTTCCACAACCGCCACAAAAAAAGTCAAATTTTGTCACTTGAGGCTTGCAAAGATGTATTTTCTTTTTGGCTTGTTGACCGAAATCTCCACAATCATGGCTAAATCCAAATGGGCTTTTTCATTTATATTCCTATTTGATGACCACAAATAATGACCCATCATATCCTTACTATCCTCCTCTCCATGATCTTTTTTAACAATAATTTGATAATCTATAACAAATATTCATATATAATATTATAATTATTAGTTTGACTTATAGTTATCCATATCAATATAACCATAACCGGGTAAAACAACGGGATTGAGCGAGTTTATTACGGGGTATTTTATACTGTTTTGCCTGGCCGAATTTATGTAGAAAAACAAATTAAAGGGACAATATTAATTAACATTATTAAGTATCAATATTAATTATCACGGAAATTAATGGAGGAGCAAGAATGGACAGAGAGCCAACCTTAAGAAGGAAAACGGCACTTTCCTACAAAACCGAAGAAAAAACAGTGATGAGAGGCTATAGTTTAAGCGATATGGCTGAAGAAGGCTATTCTTTTTACGATGCCATGTTTGTGTTATTCCAGAGCCGCATTCCAACCCAAAAAGAAGAAAAAATGCTTAAGTATGAAATGGGTGTGTTTCTTGAACATTCCATGTCTCCATCGGCAGTTGGCGCAATTGGTGTAAGTGCAGGCAGGCCAAATCTTCCGGTTTGCGTTGCAGCCGCTGTTTCTACCTTTGGAGGAGTTCATGGCCCGGGCGCAGCCCATGGATACATGCTGAATAAATACCTGGAAAGAGGCTATAAAGAGGGAAAAACTGTGGATGAAATGGCTAAGACCCTTGTGGATGACTACCTGGATAATGGTACACCCGTCATGGGCATGGGGCAACCCCAGCATATTGACAGTGATCCCAGGGCGGAACCAATCCATCTTAAACAGGAAGAGCTTGAGCTGGAGGGTGTCTATCTTGAATTTCAAAGAGCTTTGGAAAAATATTTTCATGCAAGACGCAAGGTGGACGGACGTTCCTATGTTGGTGTTAATGTTGTAGGTTCCGGGAATACTGCATTGATGGAAATTGGGTTTTCACCCAATGCTGGTTGGTGTATTGGAAGTGTGGTAAGGGGTTTCAGTTGTGCTGCCCATGCATTGTATAATATGAAAAGAGGCCGCGCATGGGGTGCTTCCAGAAATGAACCCATGGTTCAGATGATTGACTTGTCCATGATTAAATATGTGGGTCCAAAAGACAGAATTGTACCAAAACAGGAAGAAAGACAGGAATATGCAAAAAAACAGAAAGAAGAAGGAGAATATAAACAATGGGTTATCTAGATCAGGAAAAAACCGATGCACTCAACAAGCTGAAGAGAGAACGTGGGGTCGGTAATCTGGACAGCGAGAAAAATCCATTTGATTATCACGCCAGAGAATACGGTACTATGCCGCAAGACAACAAACGTGCCCCATTTCAGTGGGTTTCTGAAGTTTCCTATAAAAATGTCCACAGGATCGTGGCCAGGGGATATGACACAACAGAGTTGATGGAAGAGGGTTATGGCGTTATTGAAGTCCTGTTTGTAGATTATCAGGCACGCATACCCACAATTGAAGAAGAGAAAATGCTTAATTATGTAATGATTATGATGATGGAGGATGGACTTTCCGGGCCTGCTGCTATCTCCAGAATTGTTGCTAAATCCAAAACTTTTTTGACCCAGGCATGCGGTGCATCAATCATGGCGTTTGGACATGCCTATGGTGCTTATTCAAGCTTTGGGAACAGGCTTGAAAATTATATAAAACGTGCTGAACTCGAAAATATTACCCTGAATCAAGCTGCCAAACTTCTTGTTCAGGAGAATGGTATTGACGAAGCTTTGGGTGTTTCAGGTCTTATGCTCAAAGATCCAGCAGCAAAACGCATGATCGCCCGTGCTCAAAAACTGGGCGTGGCAGGCGTCAATATAGAATTTATGACAGAAGTGGTCAAGGCTGCTCAGGGTGCAAGTTTCGAACCTGTAGACATTGATATGCTCGGTGCAACCGGAGCTGTGATGCAGGATCTTGGGTTTACCCCTGAAGCGACCTGGGCAATCCTTGCCATTACACGTTCATTTGGTGCCGGTGCCCATTATATTGAAGAGGTGGAAAGAGAAGAATTGTCAAGAATGGGCCAGCAATTATCACCCAAAGAGGATTATGATGGACCTGCAGACCGGCCTGTTCCACCACTCAAAGACAGAGAAAAAGTTTCCAAGTCAGCAATATGTAAGACACCCGAAGAATGGAAACAGCGGTTTGATGAAATGAAAGGAGTTATGGGTAGTGGTTTTTCAATCATTGAAGAAGTTGCAGATCCAAGCAAGAAGTCTGGAATGAAAAAGGTAGGAAAATTATAAGATTTTTATCATTTTTAAGAGGGAGAAGATAAGATGGAAGTTGTCAAACCCGTTAAAAGAAATATCCTTCTCAATCCAGGGCCCGCCACAACAAGTGATGCAGTTAAATATGCCCAGGTCATACCTGATATTTGCCCGAGAGAGCAGGAATTCGTAGATGTTATGACTGGTGTTCGTAAGGATCTGGTCAAAGTAGTACATGGAGATCCTGAAAAATACACTTCAGTGATTTTTGCAGGATCAGGAACCATTGTTCAGGATGTCCTGGTCAACTCTCTGGTTCCTGAAGGTAAAAAAATCATGGTTGTGAACAATGGTGCCTATGCGGCAAGAATGGTTAAAATTGCCAAATTTTACCATATTGATTGTGTGGATCTTCAATTCTCAACAACTGGACTGCCGGATCTTGCAAAGGTAAAAAAGGCCATTGAAGAGGATAAGGACATAGCTGTGGTCGCAGCTGTCCACCACGAGACGGGAACCGGAGTTTTAAATCCCATCAGGGAAATAGGCAGGATGGCACATGACAATGATTGTATCTTTATTGTGGACACTATTTCCACCTACGGATTAAGACCCATTGATATTGAAGAAGAAAATATTGATTTTCTGATGTCCTCGGCTCAAAAAGGCCTTGCAGCAATGACTGGTGCTTCCTGGACCGTGGGAAATATCAAGGCCATTGAAAAATCAAAAGATTATCCCACCAGATCTTATTATTGCAATCTTTTCATGCAGTATGATTTCTTTAACAGGGTTGGGGAAATGCACTTTACTCCTCCTGTTCAGACGATCTATGCCCTTGCCCGGGCTATTAAGGAATATTTTGAAGAAGGGGAACAAAATCGCTGGAATCGCTTACAAAAATGTTGGGAGGCAATCCACAAGGGTTTAGAGCAGATCGGACTTGAATCTGTTATTGATAAGCAGATCCAGGGCAAGCTTGTTGTTACAATCAAAGCCCCGGATGATGGTAAATTTGATTTTGTCACCCTTCACGATTATTGCTTTGAGCGCGGGTTTACAATTTATCCGGGCAAAATGTTCGGCCTTAAAACATTCAGGCTGTGCAATCTTGGATTAATCTCCCATTGTGACATTGAAGATTATTTTGTGACGGCTAAGGAAGCATTTAAGCAGATGGGGTATAAACTTCCCATAAAATAATGGTTTTAATAGTGATATATTAGGTTTCAGGAATTTTTTTTAAATATATTAATTACATAACTTAGATGGAGAAAAAACATGGAAGACAATGTTCAGGAAATGTATGAAAAAGGCAGAAAAGCATTTGAAGAAATTGAATTCTGGCCTCAGGAAAAAGTTGATATGATGGTACAGGCCGTTGCCTGGGAACTGGTACAGGACGACGTCAGAAAAAAATTGGGCGACTTGGCAGTTGACGAGTCCGGCATCGGGAACAAGGAAGATAAGTGTGCTAAAATTAAAAATAAAACCCTTGGTACGCTCTGGGATCAAAAAGGTATAAAAACCTGCGGCATGATTGATGAAAACAAGGAACTGGGTGTGCGAACCTTTGCAAAACCCATTGGTGTTATTGCCAATGTTGTGCCCTGTACAAATCCTGAATCCACAATATGCTGTCTTGCTTTAAGCACCCTTAAAACCCGTAACGCCATGATCGTCACCCCCCACCCCCGAACTCAGAAAACTTCCTATGAAACAGTCATGCATGTTCGAAAGGGGCTGGAAAAAGTTGGCGCTCCCGTGGATTTGGTTCAATGTATCAAACAGACAAGTCATGCTGCAACCTCTGCTTTGATGAGTGTCTGTGACTATGCTGTTGCAACGGGTGGGGCTGCTTTGGTTAAGGTTGTATATGCTGCCGGAAAGCCAGCACAAACAGTTGGTGCTGGGAATGTGGTCGCCATCGTGGATAAGAGTGCCAATCTGGCAGAAGCTGCAGAAAAGATCAAAATTTCCAAAATTGCCAACAATTCTGCTTCCTGTTCATCTGAAAATGCCGTGGCAATTTATGAATCATCCTATGATGCCATGATAGAAGAACTGAAAAAACAGGGCGGATACATGTGTTCCACTGAAGAGCGGGAATTGCTCAGAAAGTATATGTGGCCTGATGGAACACATTTGAACCGTGATGTTGTTGCAAAACCTGCGATAGTGAATGCTAAAAATGCAGGTTTGTCTGTTCCTGACGACACTATGTTTCTTATGGTCATCGGCGAAAAAATCGGGCCTGAAGATCGTTTCTCCGGTGAGAAAATTTCACCTGTTCTTACTGTATGGAAATGGGATGACTTTGATGAAATACTGGAGCGTCTGGGGAAAATTCTTGAATTTTCAGGTGAAGGCCATTCTGTTTCCATCCATACGGAAGATGATGATCAGCGCGTGAAACTGGCACTTAACGCTAATGTGGGACGTGTTGTCTGTAATTTTCCCCATGCCCACGCAAACAGTGGCGGGTGGGACTGCGGACTTCCAGTAACAGATACCCTGGGCGGCGGGAGCTGGGCCGGAAATATCACCAGTGGAAATATAAACTGGAGCCATTTTTTAAATTACACACTTCTTTCCATTCCCAAAGAAAAATATATGCCTAGTGAGGAAGAATTTTTTGGGGAATATCTTGAACAATATGGAAAAGATTAACCTACGTATTAAATGACAAAAGATTGTATTTATTATCTATCAATATTTATAGTCATTTTATTTTACCCCGGGGTTACAAATGACCCCGGGGACAAAATAGTGGATGGAATATGATGATAAAGGCCATAATTTTCGATTTCGGGCAAACCCTTGTTGATTCAGCGGATGGGTTTAGATCTGCTGAAAAAATAGCCAAAGAAAAAGTGTTCTCAAACCTGTTTAGCCAGCTTCCAAATGCAGGTGATGATCAACTGCAAATTTTTCTAACAGCATACCGGCAGATTCGCAAAAACTTTCATGCAAAATCCAATTTTTCCCGTTTTGAAATCTGGCAGGCAGTTTACGAAAGGTTTAATTGCACGGCTGATTATAAAAAACTTACACAAATGGAAACAGATTACTGGAAGCTTGTCCAGTCTATGACAAAACCATTTCCTGAAACCATAGGTGTTTTGGAAAAACTTGCAAAACAATTCAAACTGGGTATTATTACAAATACTCAGGGGCAAAAAACCTCTGGGATCCATCGCATAACCCTTTTTCCGGGTATTGAGAAATTTTTTGAAACCATTATTGTTGCCGGAGAATCAGGAATGCCGGCAAAACCTAATCCCAAACCTTTTAACCATAGTTTGGAAAAAATGAATATCAAGGCCAGCCAAGCAATGTATGTGGGAGATGATTTTCAAAAAGATGTCCTTGGAGCCGGTTCTGTCGGGATGAATCCCGTATGGCTGAAACATTCTCTTGTGAAGCGGTCCTGGCCTGATCCGGATACCAACACACAGTTTCGTGTCATTACAAATCTTAATCAACTTCTAAAAATCAGTGTCAACAGGCACGATTAGTGACCAGTACATCATCCTTTCGGCAAAACAAAGCGCTTATTTATAAAAAATTATGGGCTTGTGTAAAAGCCTTTGAATTTGAAGATGCTTTAAAAATTTGCATGGAGTATAATGTGGTGCCGGCTTTGGTAGATATGGATCGGTTTATCAATGGCCTTGTTATGCAAAGAGAATCACGGGATCAAACCTATCCTTCTCATAAGCTTGACAGAAGGATAAAGGCTTTAAAAAGATTTCGTGACCATGGATGCAATCCTGGGCAGATAATTGAAAAAACAACACTGAAGCAAGGATATAGCGGCAAAATATTAATTGTGGCGATTATGGGTGGCGTTATAGACAGGTTGACCTGCCTGCGATCCGGGGATCTCTGGCATAGGGAAATTTTACAAAATACAAAAAATGAAATCAGGGATTTGGGATTTTCTAAAAGTTCTGT
>JABIYQ010000132.1 GCA_018702715.1 Desulfobacula sp.
ATTAAACAAATCAAAATAAAAAGAGGTGATATATGAATAAAAAAGATCCTATAACACTTGGGATTAACGGATTTGGAAGAATCGGCAAGTTGTCTTTGTGGCATCATGCCGGCAGAAAGTATTTTGATTCGATTGTGGTCAATGTAGGCCGGGAAGTGGGAAAGTCGTTTCAAGACATTATCCATTATATTGAAAGAGATACAACCTATGGGCGATTGGAATCATTTCTTAAGGGATATCAGGCAAAATCTGTTATCAGCGATGTGGATGAAGCTGCAGGTTCATTAAATGTGAATGGCGTCAAGGTAAAAATATTAAGAAATAACAGGAATCCTAAAAATATTGAATGGGCCAAACATAATGCTAAAATTGTAGTGGATACAACGGGCCGGTTTCTGGATCCATCCCTTGGAGTCAATGAACCAAAAGGATCTATCCGGGGCCATATTGAAGCCGGCGCCCAAAAAGTGATTGCCTCTGCTCCCTTTAAGCTCAAAGAGGGTGTGGCAATGCCGGAGGATTCCGTGACAACCGTTATGGGGATTAATGATAGAGACTATGATCCTGTAAAGCATAATATTATTTCCAATGCATCCTGCACAACCACATGTCTGTCCCATATGATCAAGCCCTTAATCGATTATTTTGGTATTGAGAGGATACTTTCTGCATCCATGGCAACCGTGCATGCTGCTACAGGATCACAACAGGTATTGGATAGATTGCCGAAAACCGGTGCCAAGGACTTAAGAAAAAACAGGTCCATCCTGAATAATATTATTCTAACCACAACGGGAGCTGCAAAAGCATTACAGCTGGTTATCCCGGAAATGGCAACCATTGGATTTATTGCAGAGTCCGTGCGAATCCCTACGGCCACGGGATCTTTGATTATTCTTGTGATGAATTTCCAGGAAGAGCTGAATAAAAAACCGATTCGAAGAGGTATGATAAATTCAATTTATGAAAATGCAGAAAAATCCAATACAAACGGATACCTTTTGTACACGGACAAACAAAATGTATCCTCTGATATAATTGGAACACCAAAAGCAGCCGCTGTTATTGAAGGTCATGAAACCCATACCCGTACCGGAGCTATTAATATCAACCTTGAGCATGTGCGCGGGATTGATAAAAATATATTGGATATGATCAAGAATCAGGTTACCAGCATTCAGGTTACCCAGGCCGTGATTTATGGCTGGTATGACAATGAAATGGCAAGCTATGTCAATATACTGGGGGACAGGGTCGTATCCATTGCAGAATCAATGCATTAGATTATCACTGGCATATTTTGTTGTTGTCCTGACGGGTGGTTTATTTTTTTCAACACCTTTTGGCAATGCAGCAGAAAAGGTGCTGCCCTTTTTTGTTGGTGAAGAAATTGAATATTCTCTTAGATGGGAAATGATCAAAGCTGGAAAAGCCAATTTCAAGGTATTGCCTATTACAAGGCTTAACGGGGAAAAAGTATATCATTTTATACTTGAAGTAAAATCAAACCAATATATTGACAAGCTTTATAAGATGAGAGCCCGACTGGAAGGTTTTACAGATATTGAGTTTACCCAGTCTCTTTTATACAAAAAAATACAATCCGGCAAAAGTAAAAGAGATGTCCTGGTTCAATTTGACTGGAAAAATAAGACTGTAACATATTCCAACTTTGGCGGAAAAAGAGATCCCATAGAGGTTCCCTATGGGACATTTGATCCTGTGTCAGCTTTTTACAAGATGCGGGCCATAGATTTTGAAACGGATCAAAATTTGTCCTTTTTCGTGACGGATGGGAAAAAATCTTTCAGCCAGAAAGGCAAAGTGGTAAATAAGGAAAAAATCACCTTGGCCTCAGGCACCTTTGATACATATGTGCTTATCCCACAGATAAATCATTTTTCCGGGGTGTTTAAAAAAAGTAAAAATCCAAGTGTAAAACTCTGGGTTACGGCTGATGATAAAAAGATTCCTGTAAGAATAAAGGTAAAAGTATTTATCGGAAGCTTTATCTTTGATCTTGTTTCAATAAAATAATCCTTTATGAGATTCAAAAGATTGAGCCGTCAGACGACTACTGCTGCAACCTTGCTGCCTTGAATATGAGAGCTTCATGGCTTTTGCAACATTCGGACCGCAAATTTTATAAAGTAAACGAAATTGCTTGTCTTTTGACCCATCTACTGCGTTGCATCAAAGGCCAAATAGGCCTGCTATTAAACCTTTAATGCGCCTTGTAGATGAACCAAAATCCTTCGCTATTTCAGTTTA
>JABIYQ010000182.1 GCA_018702715.1 Desulfobacula sp.
CAATGCGGGGGATACAAAGTTCATGAAGACAAGCTCAAACGGCTTGGCGTTCCCATATACACTTCCCATTCCATTGTATCGGCCAATGGGAAAGAATCTGTTTCTTCTGTTACCATAGCCGGAATCGACAAAAATTTTCAGGTCATTGAGGGCACCCATAAAACCTTTGAGTGCGACACTATCTTGATCGCAGTGGGCCTTGAATCGGTTTCAGAATTTACTCAGGAAGCTGAATCTGCAGGTATCAAGGTGTTTGCCGCAGGTGATGCTTCTCAAATCGCCGAAGCATCTTCAGCCATGTTCAATGGTAAAATTGCAGGTGTAAAAGTTGTTCAATATTTCAAATCTGATGCAAAAGAAATCCCTGAATCCTGGTATGAAAAAGCAGCTATTTTAAAATCTCATCCAGGACCTGTTCAGGAAATTAAAAACTTGATGGATGAAAAAGGAATCTTCCCTGTGATTCACTGCAAACAGGAAATACCCTGTAACCCATGCAGCACTGTGTGCCCGGAAGACTTGATCCAGATGCAGGGAGAGCCCATTAAAGGGCTGCCCAAATTTGACGGCAATTGCAAAGGATGCATGAAATGCCTTGCCATCTGCCCGGGTCTTGCCATAACTCTTGTGGATTACAGGAAAGACCATGAAAACCCTGTGGTTTTTCTCCCCTATGAAATTTCAAACTTTGAAGTTAAAAAAAATGATGAAATCGCCCTGGTGGATGTGGACGGCAAATCATTGGGAACCTATAAGGTACTTGGGGTAAAAGCGACAAAAGACAGCGACCGCACCCAGATTGTAAGAGTAAGGGTGCCAAAAAAGATTGCTAAAAAAGTTGTGGCCTTTACCATTCAAAAAAAAGAAGTTACCAAAAAACTGACTAAAAAAATCCCCCATGACCATATCCAGGATGATGAGGTCGTCTGTCTATGTGAAAGGGTAACTGCAGGTCAGATCAGGGAACTTGTTAAAAAAGGTATTACAGATATGAACCAGATAAAATCCCTTTCAAGGGCCGGCATGGGACCTTGCGGGTACAAGACCTGTGAAAACCTGATGAAGCAGATTTTCCGGGCTGAAAAAACTGCCCGGGAAGATATTGTTAACAATGTTCGACGTCCCCTTTATGTTGAAGTTCCCCTGGGCAAATTTGCCAATGGAGGTCAATAATGAAAAATTATGATGTCATCATTATTGGTGCGGGCTCTGTTGGGGTTCCTGCTGCCTTGTCCCTGGCCCAAGATAAGATTAAGGTTCTTGTCATTGATGCACTTGCTTCACCTGGTCAGGGACAGAATAAAAAAGCCATCGGTGGAATCAGAGCCACCCATTCTGATAAAGGCAAAATCCTAACCTGCCAGAGAAGTATTGATATCTTTTCAACCTGGAAAGATATCCATGGTGATGATATCGGCTGGATTCAAAACGGATACAGTTTTCCTGCATATACGAATGAAGATGCCGAAAAATTAAAGAATTTAATGAAAATTCAAAAATCCTTTAATCTGAATATTGACTGGCTCACTTCGGAAGAATATCTTAAAATAGTTCCCGGAATTAACAAAAAAAACCTGAAAGGAGCCACCTATTCGCCCAAAGATGGAAGTGCCTCACCTCTTTTGGCCATTAATGCCTTTTATTTTAAAAGCATAGAATATGGTGCCCAATATAAATTCAAGGAAAGAGTTTTAGCCATCTCAATTTTAAATGATAAAGAAATACAAATAAAAACCGATAAAGGAGAATACAAAGCTGCAAAGGTAATCAATGCCGCTGGTAATTATGCCCGACAGATTGGCCAATTGATCGGCCTTGATTTTCCCGTGGAGCCCGACAGCCATGAAGGTGCAATAACAGAACCAGTTCAAAGATTTTTCGGTCCAATGATCGTTGATTTAAGACCTTCCCAGGATCCTGCAACCCAGGATTCAGCCAATTTTTATTTTTACCAGAATAATGAAGGTCAGGTAATATTCTGCCTGACACCCAAGCATCTGATGAAAGGGACAGCCAGTGAAGCTACATCTGTATTTCTCCCCCAGGTGGCAAAACGAATGGTGGCTCTTTTTCCAAAACTTGCCAATCTTAAGGTCAGACGAACCTGGAGGGGACAATACCCAATGACACCTGACGGCTTCCCCATTGTAGGAGAAACAAAAGAATTTCCTAATTTTATTAATGCAATCGGCATGTGTGGCCAGGGCTATATGTTAGGCCCGGGGCTTGGAGAATTATTGACAAGGATAGTGACTTGCCAATTGACACAAGATGATATAGATGTTTTAAAACATTTTAATTTATATAGAGATTTTTCAGGAATAGAGCAATTTAAATAGGCATCATCCAATAAGGATCCACAAATGTTTAAAAAAGCCAAGCAAAGCCGAGTATTTCAAGATGTGGTTGAACAGATACAGAGCGCCATAATTGATGGTAAGTTGGCTCCCGGTTCCAAACTTCCACCGGAACGGGAATTAAAAGACATGTTCAACACCAGTCGCGGAACCTTAAGGGAAGCTTTAAGAGTGCTTGAACAAAAAGGACTCATTGAAATCAAACTGGGTGTTTCAGGCGGGGCCATTGTCAAACGTATTGATGCCGAACCCATTGTTGAATCCCTGGCCCTTTTAATCCGTTCAGGAGGTGTTTCGCTTGAACATCTTGCAGAATTTCGAATCAAAACCGAGGGTAGCCTGGTAGAACTGGCTGCCCTGCGAGCCACAAAAAAAGATATCGCAAAACTGGAGACACTGTTTAATCGAGCAAAGGTCTGTTATGAAAAAAATGACTGGGAAAATTTTCTAAAGACGGATGAAAAAATGCACACCTATATCGGCACCATGTCCCGGAACCCTGTGTTCCAGTTTGTGCAGAAAACCATCCATGACAATATTCATCAGTATTATGCTGAATACCTTCCCATGAATAAAAAAAGAACCCTTGAAAACCTCACAGACTTTGAAAAAATTATTGATGCCATGAAAATCAATGATGCAAAAACAGCTTCTGCCATTATCATGGATCACGTCAAACGGTTTAGCGACAAAATGCAGGAAAAAACAAAGAGCAAATCAAAATAATCATTCTCTTTTGCTTGTTTCATAATGCCGGACAGCAGATCGTACGCCGTTGATCATGCTGACATTTCCAAAACAAAAATATTTTGTAAAATAATCTTCATTTAATTTTAAATCTTTAGAGCCTCTTGCAGAAATGAAAAAACAATGAATTTTTTTTTCAATACGAGAGAGGCTCCATATTATATGAAAAAATGTCTTCTTGACAATTTCACTTTTAAGCTGGTATTTCTTTATCCATGTGAAAAAATTCCATCGTGCACAGACTCATCTTATAACTGTTCATGATTGTTTAACTTTATTATTTTTTAAACTTTTGTTTACATCTTTATAAAGTGGGTCCATGATAATCAACATACACAAAATATGGAATTGACAAAAAAATTCATTTTGTTACATAAATTTCAAAATAATAATTAAGGCAACTCATGATGAATAATATTGTTTCCACAGATTCCCAAAATGCCAAGATCTTAATTGTTGATGATGAACCCATGATAAGAGACCTGCTTGAAAATACAATGGAAAGGACAAACTATTCCTGTAGCTTTGCTGAAAATGGTGAAAAAGCGTTGGAAATGATTTCAGGGGAGCACTTTGATATAGTGGTTACTGATATTGATATGCCAATAATGGATGGCATAGAGCTCGCCAAAATTATCAAATCCAAATTTACTGCTGATGTTATTGTAATGACCGGTCAAATCCACAGCTACCAATATGATGAAATCATCAATCTCGGCGCCAGTGATTTTGTGGAAAAACCTTTTTCGCCCAGAGAAATGGTTCTCAGAATCAATCGTGTTGCACGGGAAAGGAATCTAAAACAGGAAGCAACAAAGGCCCATGAAGCACTCAAGGAATCCTATATCGATTCCATACATCGTCTGGTCATGGCATCAGAATATAAAGATGAGGATACTGGAGATCATATTGTCAGAATCGGATCATATTGTTTTCTCATGGCTAAAAAATTAAATCTTTCCGAGGAATTTAAAGAAACCATTAATTATTCAGCGCCCATGCATGATATCGGAAAAATAGGTATTGCTGACAAAATCCTTTTAAAGCCTGGCAAGCTCACCTCTGACGAGTTTGAAATCATAAAAACTCACACACAGATAGGTGCAAGGCTTTTATCCAATTCCAAGTCAAAAATCCTGCAGATGGCCCAGGAAATTGCCGCGACCCATCATGAAAAATTCAATGGGCTTGGATATCCCAATCAATTAAAAGGAATGGATATCCCCATTTCCGGAAGAATTACCGCGGTGGCAGATACCTTTGACGCACTTTCCTCAAAAAGACCTTATAAGAACCCTTATCCACCAGAGGTCACCTATGATATCATGAAAAAAGAAAGAGGTAAGCATTTTGATCCGGATATTCTGGATATTTTTATCTCTAATTTCGATCAATTCATTGCGATCAGGGGCAAGATCGGTACTTTTGATGGTGGAGACTTCCAAGATTATATGCTCAGCGAACGGGACAAAATAAGCTGACTTTATTTTTTGTCCTTCTTTTTTTGTTTAGCTTTTAAAACCTGCCGCTGTGAAGCATTCAACACGGCTTTTCTTAGCCGTATGGAAAGAGGTGTGACTTCCACCATTTCATCATCCCGGATAAATTGAATGGCCTTTTCAAGGGTCATAGCCTTTATCGGTGAACATATAACGCTTTCATCTTTTCCAGATGCCCGCATGTTGGTGAGTTTTTTCTCCTTGCAGGCATTCACGTCAATATCCTGATGCCGGTTATGTTCTCCAACGATCATACCCTCATATACGGGTGTGCCGGGCACAATAAGCAATTGTCCCCTGGGTTCAAGATTAAACAATGCATAGGGTACGGCTTTGCCCTGCCTGTCTGAAACAATTGAGCCGTTATATCGGACCGGGAATTCCCCCCTGTGTTCTTCGTATCCGGAAAGATAAGAATTCATGATTCCAGTTCCACGGGTATCTGTCATAAACTCATCCCTGTAACCGATCAAAGATCTTGCAGGGATTGAAAATTCA
>JABIYQ010000523.1 GCA_018702715.1 Desulfobacula sp.
ATCAACAATGAGTAAACCACCTCCTGAATTTGCGTTTTCAATCAGGTAATGTAAGCCATGAACACGAACTTTTTTGGACTGTTTATTGATACCGTAATAAGACGAGGTGCGCACTGAAATATGGTCAGTAGATATACCCTTATATTCAAAATATTCCTGTACTGCAATACCAATGGGTGTACCCCCTCTCCATATACCAACGATAAATTGAGGGCAAAAGCCATCAATATAAATCTTATGAGCCAGTTTAAAAGAGCTTTCTAAAAGTTCCTGTGCAGTGATGTAAGTTTTTTGCATATATTTAATCCAGAATTAAATAGTTATAATGTAATTTTTAAGGCCGGTGGCAACGGCCATCTTTGATGGTTATCTTTCTCTATAAAAGTGAACACAATGTTAAACGATTTTTGTAAATTTTCAATCGATTTTTTCTCCAGTCTTGATATTCGCCATAACCGCTGTTGTTATGGCTGCCATTCCAGACCCAAATCCCAGGGCATGGTCATATCCTTCTAATTCTGCAATATTTTTTTCAATTTCAACAACAGATGGGTTGTCCCACCTTGAGTAAATAAACCCTTTTCGTTTCTGAACCACATCTATTAAATCATCTGAATTGTAAAATTTATAGGTTGCTGTCAAATGTACTGGTGAAACAACTGGTTTCCCCTTCATTTTATCTCCTTCTCATATATTGTCATATTATAAAAAGATAGATATTATCTTATTTTTATCTTTTCATAAAGAGAATATACGGACCTGTCAATTTTTAAAACCCTTTTTAAAATAGGTTTTACAACAAAGGCTGATCTTCCCCAAACTCAAGTATAACATTGCGGAAACATTTTTTTTGTGGTATTAAAATCAGACTTCAAAACACCTGTGCGCCCGTAGCTCAGCTGGATAGAGCGCTGGACTTCGAATCCATAGGTCGGGGGTTCGAATCCCTCCGGGCGTGCCACTAATACCAAGGGTTTTCAGCTTTTACTGAAAACCTTTTTTTGTTTCAGGGTGACAATAGGGTGACACCTGGGCAATGTTGCCCCTTCAAAAAAATAAAATATTTAGAGCTATCCTGCCAAGAGCGTTTCTACGATTTAGCTATTTTGAAAAATAATGTTTCTGTCTGAAAACGGTAAATTAACCTATTTCGGTAGATATCGAACATTCATAAGTTACCGTAATTATTAAAAGTTCGCTTGACTTTATATGTACCGCAACGTATTATATAGGATAATTAGAGCAAAACACAAGAAAAGGAGTATTGCTATGGATCTTATCGAGGTCAAAAAAGCTGCCCAAGCCGGAGAACTTCCAGTATCTATTCACACTATTTATAAGTGGCACCATAAGAAACGTTATCCTGCACTGATTCTAAAGATAGTGGGAAAATTGTTTTTAGACAATGATGAATGGTTGCGAATGGCGGATCAAGCAAGGGACAACCAGGTTAAAGAAGCTAAAAGAATTCATTCCAGTGTAACTGACATGGCTTAAATAGCAATTGCCTGCAAGGGTGGCAGCCAGCAGACAATGGGAAAGGTGGTTGAATATGTATTCTTTTTATAGCACAATCGGAGGAACCTATGAATAATGCTCAAGAGATTGAGATTCCCCTAATATCAAAAAAAGATTGCCGGTGCCGCACACTCCCATATCACCATTTTAAAAATGTAAAGCGAAAGTTTATCGGACAGCAAAAACACCAATGCCGCTGGCAAGAGCGGCAAGGGAGGTGTACTCAATGATGTCTAATCAAAGCAATAATACCACATTATCTACAAATAGCAACACAAACCAAATTGACATTATACAAGCCCTACAACAGGAAATTCAAAATTCAGGCATAAACCCACCGGATAAAATTGAACCTGGAAAAATCATCCGTTTCTCTGACAATGGGAAGAACAATAAAAACGGTTGGTGTATCCTTTACCTTAACTCTGATGGGTCAGCTGGTGCCTGCTATGGAAATCATAAAGGGTTTAAGAAAAATTGGTTTATGGGTTTCAATGGTAATTCCATATCCAGCGAACAGAGAGAAGCGTTTATTCAGAAAATTTTTGAAGCGCGGAAAAAAGCTGACAAGGAGCGAAAAGAAAAGCATGCTATAGCTGCAAAAAAAGCGAATGAGATCTGGAAGACAGCTAAACCATCAGATCCCAACCATGATTATCTGAGCAGGAAGCAGATTGAATCTTATGGATCAAGGCAATCAGGAAAAGCTTTGATTGTCCCTGTTATGGATTTTGGTGGAGCCGTGCTTTCACTCCAACAGATTTTGCCAAATGGAGGAAAAAAGTTTCTACTAGATGGTAAAATTAAAGGCGGTTCTTTTGTAATCGGCGATATTCAGCAGAACGATATTTTTTATATCTGTGAAGGGTATGCAACAGGTGCCAGCATCCATAAAGCGACTGGTAAACCAGTTGTAATTGCTTTCAATAGTGGCAATTTAAAGATGGTTGCTCAGTTGTACAGAGCTGGACACTCTTCTAAGAGTATTATTATTGCAGCGGACAATGATTTAGAAACAAAAAAGAAAACCGGAACAAATCCAGGCAGAAAGGCAGCGGAGGAAGCAGCCTATGCAATTGGTGCAGAATTATGCCTTTGTCCGGTAAATTCTGATTTTAACGACCTTCAGGTTTCCCTGGGAGTAGATGCAGTCAGACAGGCATTGAAGAAAACCCGCACGATTAATATAGAAAATTGGGAGGAACCTGTCCCTTTAAAAGAAAATTTTGCACCCCAGCTTGACCCTGAACTTTTGCCCGGCATTATTGGCGATATGGCAAGAGCGGTATCAATCGAAACAGAAACACCATTTGAACTTGCCGCCGGTTTAATATTGTCAGTTATTGGGACAGCCTGCCAAGGCAAATTTGTTGTCAAAATTAAGCCGGGATATCAAGAACCGGTTAATATTTGGACAGTGACAGCGCTGGACCCTGCCAACAGAAAATCTTCTGTTTTAATAAAAATAACAAGTCCATTAAATCAATGGGAAAATAACAAAAGGTTAGAGTTCGACCCCTGGATAAAAGATGCTGCCAGTAAATTAAAAAATCAGGAAGCAAGGATCAAATCATTAAGAGCGCAATATGGTAAGGCCAAACAAGAGGATTTGCGAGAAATAGAAAAAGAAATAGCAGAGATTGAAAACAATTTTGTTCAGGTGCCAGTATATCCAAAACTTTGGGCGCAGGATGTAACGCCGGAACACTTAGGGACCCTATTAAATATCCATAATGAAGTCATGGCTATTATATCATCGGAGGGCGGGATTTTCGACATAATCGGTGGCAGATATTCAAACGGAATACCTAACCTTGATTTGTTTTTACAAAGTCATTCTGGTGACCCTGTAAGAGTTGACCGAGGAAGTCGCGACCCTGTTTTTCTCAATGGTCCTGCTTTAACCCTTGGGTTATCTCCACAGCCTGAAGTTTTACGGGGATTAGTTGATAAGCCAGGGTTTAGGGGCAAAGGCTTGCTTGCAAGATTTCTCTATTTTTTGCCTAAATCAAATCTTGGATACCGGGGATTGGAATCTGATCCGGTACCAGAAAATATTAAACTCAACTATCAAAATCTAATTTCGCAGCTTTTGGATATTGAGCCCAGAGAGGATGAACACGGGAACAGGCAGCCGTATATTTTACGTTTTTCAAATGAAGCATACCGGGAATGGTCTGATTTTTACATGGTGGTTGAAAAAGGCCTGAGAGAAGGTGGCCGTTTTGAATATATAACAGACTGGGCTGGGAAACTTCCGGGGGCGGCGGCAAGAATTGCAGGATTGCTTCATTGTGCTGAAAATCCAGATCAACCTTGGGCCCAAGAAATTAATATTGAAACCATGCAGAATGCTCTTGAAATTGCTGCAACTCTCACAGACCATGCGCTCATTGCATTTGACTTGATGGGCGCTGATAAATCGCTTGATCTGGCCCGTAAGGTATGGCGATGGATTGAGCGAGGCAGATACCAATCATTTAAAAAGAGAGATTGTTTTAATGCATTACAGGGAACATTCCAAAAGGTTTCAAATATCGAGGACCCATTAAATGTATTGCAAGAAAGAAATTATATCCAGGCCAGAACAAAACAAACGGGTGGCAGGCCGTCAATCGAATATGACGTTAACCCTGAAATTATTAAGAGGTGGTCATAATGGGATGGCGGGATAAAATGGGTGTTGAAAAGAAAAAAATAAATTTCAATACCTATATGCAAAAGGTGCAAAACATACAAAAGGTCGAGAAAAAAAATAAAAATGAGGCTTTTGCACCTTTTGTACCTTTTGCACCTAACAATCAAAAAGTAAAACCCTTGATTGATATAGATGATTTCAGTCCTGTCTCGAACCCTGGTAAAAAAGTTCAAACTGACCTGACGTTTTGCCCTGCCAGATGCAAAACAACAGGCAAATGTTATGGCATGGCCTGGTTCGATCATAAGCCAGGGAAAGCAGCGCCATGTTTTGAAGATCAATGCCCTTGGAAAGATAACCTTAAAAAATGGAGCATGGAGCAATGAAAATAACAGACCAGGCATTTGAAACACTGCTTGAAGCATGGAAAGCAGAAGACTTTGAAACCTGTAAAGACAGATTAATTTTCATTTGTGAGACCATACCAGCGAATGAGCTTGAAAATCTTCTTTTAACAAATATCCAGGCTGCCATGGGGGTGTTTGAATTGTTTGTTAAAACCGGTCTTGACAATGCGCTTGACGACACACCTGCCAGGGAATTTTATCTAAGGATTGTAAGATACATTCTTGACAATGAAACCCCGGAAATAAAACAGGCCTTCAAAGAAACTTTTAAGCATTGCTTTCCAGGCATGCAACCAGTTGGTTTTAATGAAAATGGAGGCCGGCTATATAGCCTTACTGATCTTGCCGATGGTCTTGGTGTGAATATTGAAGAATTATTAAGTGAAGCTCAAAAGATGCCGGATGTTGACCTTATTCAAATTGAAAACTCACCAAAAGGAACAACAGTGCATTGATGGATTTTAAATTAAAAAATAAACTTTATCTTTCCGGTATGAAAGCCGAAACATTGAGAGCTATTAAAACTCGGTTGACAATGAACAACCCTGCATATTCTGAAGCTGAAAAGATGGGTCGGTTTACCAGCGACATTGAACCTGAATTAAAGTTTTATGAAGAGACCCGGGATGCTTTGATTTGCCCCAGGGGTGTTGCAACTCAAATATACCGGATTTGTCAGACCAACAAGGAAAACATTAAAATTATCGACAACAGAAGAACATTAAATCTTGTTGACTTCACTTTCCATGGAAAATTAAGACCATTACAGTCACCAGCAGTAAAAAGCTGCCTATCGAAAGATTTTGGGCTCCTGGAAGCTCCAACCGGATCAGGCAAAACAGCCATAGCATTATATATGATAGCTGAAAGACAACAGCCTGCCCTTATCGTGGTGCATACCAAAGAGTTGTTAAACCAATGGATTGACCGGGTTGAACAATTCTTGAAGATCCCCAGGGATGAGATAGGTATAATCGGGTCCGGCAGATTCACGATAGGCAAAAAAATCACAGTGGCCATGATCCAGACTCTTGTAAAAAAGGCAGATGATGTGGCGCCTCATGTTGGATATCTCATCCTGGATGAATGTCACCGGGCGCCGGCCATGCAATACGTAAAAGCCATTGAAGCGTTTGACTGCAAATACATGACAGGCTTAACTGCAACCCCCTGGAGAAGAGATGGGCTTTCAAAAGTTATTTTCTGGCACATTGGTGACGTTACCGGCGGCATTGATAAACAGGACTTGCTTGATAATGGCAATCTTTGCCAAGCTGAAGTGAAGTGGATCACAACCGAATTCAACACTCTGATAGATGCTTCAGTGAATTATTCAAAAGCTCTGTCTGAGTTGACAGAAGATCACGATAGAAACCAGTTGATTTGTAACACCGTATCAAAAAACACCGGCACCGGGATCAGTCTCATACTGTCCGACAGGAGAAACCATTGTCAGACCCTTCATGATACCATGTTAAAAGAGAATGGAATTAAATCTAAAGTTCTGACCGGGGCAACATCAAAAACAGAACGAGAGCGAATCATTAACGATTTGCAAAATGGGCGCTGTAAATATCTGATTGCAACCGGGCAGCTTATTGGTGAAGGGTTTGACCTGCCTGAGATATCAATAATGTTTCTTGTGACCCCTATAAAATTCAGTGGTCGGGTTATTCAATACATAGGCCGTGCATTAAGGCCAGCGCCAGGGAAAGACAAGGCTGTCATATTTGACTTTGTGGATGTTTTGAATCCTGTTTTTAAATCATCGGCCATGTCACGACTTTACACATATAGACAGGAACAAATAGCGGTTTAAAAAATAAGTTAAGGGGGATAGCACTCGAAAAAGTTATATTAATTTTTTTAAAGGCAGGAGCAAGGGTAAAATGACCGTAAATTTAAAAATGAAACAGGGATTAAAAGAGTATCAACAAAAACTTAAACTGGGTTTGGTTGAAAAGCACAAATCATTAGATCCCATTCAGAAAGCAAAGAAAAATCCGAAGAGTCTGAGATTTGCAATCAATGCAAAATGTTTTGATTGTTGCTGTTTCCAGAAACCAGAAGTTAAGTATTGTACTGCTGTTAATTGTCCGCTGCATCATCTTAGACCTTGGCAACCTGGTACGCCATGAAAGCGTAGTTGTTGCACGCACGTGTAGACATGTGCAAAAACTAACCATTAACCCTGCAAAAACAGGTGAAAAACTTCACAAAACTTACTGACAGGATTTTTATTAAAAACTATACAAAACTATCGGACAAAGAAAATGAACAAAAAGCTTTCAGATTTGCAGCGGTTTATCTTAAAAGAAGCGCATAAAAAAGGCACCACTTCAAATGCTGATATTTTGATCAAGCATTATGGATTCAAACAGGTGTCTTATGGATCAATCAAATTTGATCGGCATCAAATAGGTATGAAAAGATATCTTAGCGCTACGGCTTCTGTTGCCAGATCATTAACTCGATTAAGAGACCGGGGGTTAATGATCCGGAATTCTTGGTTTGGTCATTGTCTTACTGAGACAGGTATCCAGGCTGTTAAAAAATATATGTTGTAACTGACCATAACGGTTATTTTTGCGGACTTCATAAAAAAGGAATTTGCTGGCCTTTTAGCTCACACTCGGGGGGAATTTTCTGTGGATTATCAGAATCGAATTTTTTATCATGATTAGGGTTAGAAAAAGGTTAAAATTTTGACACTGTTTGAAAAGCATAGATATGGTTGATACAAAAGCTTTAGAGGTGATTTGAAGCAGTCTATAGCACTTGTTTTTCCTTGATGATTTGGGTTAAAAAAATGGAGGTGTTATATGGGTGGATGGGGATCAGGATCATATTATAGAATGAGAAGCTCTAAAGGAATGGCTGAAAGTTCTCTTCCTCTGGATATTCGGGAGCTCAAACGAAAAGGCTTGCTTACCCCTGGTGGAACCATAACAACTAAATGGTCAAGGGGTGGTAATGTCCACTCCAGTATTGGGGCTATTGTTTACAAGGATCATTTACTTTTGAGATACACTCACAAAAAGACAGATGTTGTTGAACAGAATGTTTTTTTTACATACACACCCTGCAATTATGGAGGGGAAAGAATATGGTTCCAGTGCCCTTTTTGTGGCAGGAGGTGTGCTGTAATTTATAGTTATGGGAAGTATTTTGCCTGCCGGATATGTTGTAACCTTACATATGAAACTTGCAATGAAACTCCCAGAGATAGACGTTTCAGCAAGGCAGATAAATTGCGCAAGCGAATTGGTGCAGAGCCGGGCTCTTTTAATCCACTCCCTTATTTCAAGCCAAAGGGAATGCACCAGACAACCTGGGATAGAATCAGAGGTGAAATTCAATATTTGGAAGGGATAGGGTTTGTTGAGTTGGGCAGGATGTTGGGGATTCATGATGAATAAGAGCTTTTTTTGTGTTTATTTGCTCAATTCTCCGATAAAAAATAGGGGTTTTTACCTATTTACAAGCAGGATCAAAGGAGATAAAGCATATAATTAGATTTTGTTAATAGGATTAAAAACACCATCCATTGATACGAAAAAGGAGGAGTATGAATCTTATTGAACAGGCAAAAGAAGTTAAGGCTGATTACAAGGGCGGAGCTCACTTCAAAGATATTGCACAGATGATATTAGATGCGTTCCCTATTATAAAAACCAATCCTGATAAATTCGCAAAGAGAGTGGGGGCAGTCCTTTCTACTGATGCCAGGAAAAAAGGGACTAAATCAAGTTTTGCCAGAGTGAAAGGGAAAAAGAAAGGCAGTTTTAGAAAGGGGCTGTACCGATTAAAAAGAAAGCCAGTAGTAAAACTGACTCCGACACTCCCTCCCAATATTACCAATCAATATACTGGGAAAGCTGGCGAGACAGCAGTGATTGCAGAACTGTTATTTTATGGTTATAACGCATCGGGAATGGCTGTTGATGATGGTATCGATGTTATAGCAAGTAAAGAAAATAAATTTTATCATATTCAAGTCAAAACAGCCAACCCGTCTGAGACCGGTCTCTTCGGTTTTTCAATCAGAAAAAACAGTTTTATAGCCAAGGATTCTTCTCAAACTTTTTATATATTTGTTCTCCGGAAGCATGACAAATTTCGTTATTACAATGATTATCTAATCCTGCCAAGTAGCCAGATACGTCAATTGGTAGCGGTGGGGATTATAAATGAGGGGGCACACTATTCTATAAGGATTCAAAAAGATAAGAGAGGGAGGTATATCCTAAATGCTAAGCAAGACGTTACTATATCGGTTAATACCTTTAGCCAAATTGTATAGGGGTTTTTACCTATGTGAGAGGGTTGGATGAGAATTGAATGTATAGAATAGGCTATATAATCTGCTGGATACTCGTATTTGTAGGATGCTGGATATATTGCATCGCAAGTTATGGTTTTTTATTGGGCGTTGGGTTAGGTTGGCTTCCATCAGGTATTGTAGCGACAATAACGTCTTTTCTTTGGCCCATTGCAGTATTTGGTATAATATATTTTTTATCCTACGCGCTATAGGTACTTTTACCTATATGAGGGGGTTGTATGAACGAAGGCCCTGATATATTAATGCAGTTGATAGGCTTGTTTGTTTTATTCGGGATACCTGTCTTGCTTTTTAAACTATACAAAAATTCAAAAACAATCATCGCTGAAAAAGATATCATAAAAGAA
>JABIYQ010000213.1 GCA_018702715.1 Desulfobacula sp.
AACCGGGATCACCCACAAAACCTGCTCCAGGGTGGAACTTGGCTGTTCTGGATGATGATGGAAATCCCATCCGTACGGGAGACATTGGTGCCATTGTAGCCAAACTTCCACTGCCTCCCGGTACATTGCCGACACTTTGGCAGAATGACCAAAGATATGTTGATTCCTATCTGAGCACATTTCCCGGATACTATGAAACTTCTGATGCAGGGTTTATTGATGAAGACGGCTATGTCTTTGTCATGGCCAGAACAGATGACATTATCAATGTTGCGGGACACAGACTGTCCACGGGTGGAATGGAGGAAGTCATTGCAGAACACCCGGATGTGGCCGAGTGTGCGGTTATGGGGGTTGCAGACCAGCTTAAGGGACAGATACCCCTTGGCATGATGGTTTTAAACGCTGGTGTTGACAGGGAGCCTGATGAGGTGGTCAAAGAAGTCATTACCCTGGTCAGAAACAAGATCGGGCCCGTTGCTGCATTTAAAACGGCAACTATTGTCAAAAGGCTTCCTAAAACAAGATCCGGCAAAATCCTCAGGGCTACCATGCGGGCCATTGCAGATAAAAAAGATTATAAAGTCCCTGCTACCATTGATGACTACACCACTCTGGATGAAATCGAAGAATCCTTAGGGAAAATCGGATATGGAAACAAGGGATAATTTTTAAAAACAAGGAATAAAAAAAATAATCTTAGATTATTGAAAGGCTGACAGAAGAATTCTGTATTGGTTTCCAAGTGCAGAATTCTTCTGTTCTTTTTTTTTAATGAAACAATCAAACATATTTTTAAAGGGCGTCGTTCTCATTCTTGCCGCTACTATTCTTGTAATAGGCGGTATTTTTGGTTACATTTGGCAGAACCTGAATATTGATCAGGTAGAAAGTCTTGTGATTATTGAACATGATTTTTTTTTCCCTTTGCTGATAACATGTATAATAATTATAGCAGTGATTGGATTCGGGCTTGAATACATATATAGAAATTATATCTATCCAATAAACAAAATCTCTGCTGAAGCCTCTTTGATTTATTCTTCAAATCCTTCACACAGGTTAAAGATTTCAGGTAGCAAAGAGATTTTTGCTTTGACGGGAATCATTAATGATTTTGCCGATATTTTTGAAAATTTGAATAAGGATATTACCCAACAGATCCTGAGTACGAGAAAAGAAACCCAAAAAGAAAGAAATCTTCTGGCAGCCATAATGGCGGAACTGCCCGAGGGGGTTATCATCTGTAACAGGAGCGGAAGGATACTGCTGTTTAACTCGCTTGCAAAAAACCTGTTTGCACATAGTACTTACCCTAACAGAGCAGAACATTTTATCGGTCTTGGCAGATCAATTTTTCATCTCATTGACAAAGAATTAATTGTACATGCCATTGAAGAGATAGAAGAACGTTTAATTAAAAAGAAAGAACACCTGGCTTCCTATTTTATCACGCCTATCTACACCGGTCTTTTGCTAAGTATTGAAACCATACCCGTGCTTGACAAGGAAAAACTATTAACGGGTTTTATTCTGACCTTTAAAGATATCTCGGATCAGGTGGATAAATATGAAAACATTGACACCTGGCTATTATCATTCAGGCAGACCATGGCGTTTCATTTTGACCAGACAAAATTATTTGTAAAAGATTTGATTGATATTCAGGAAAAAGAAAAAAGGACCAATGATCTTTATGAAAAAAAGATCTCTAAGAACCTGGAATTTCTTGAGGATAAATACAAAAAGACATCCCTGTCTATCCTTGACGTTGTTTTGACTAAAATCCCTTTAACCAAGCTCTTATTGTCCCAATTTCTTAGTGCCATACAAAAACAGGCCAAGGAACAAAGCGGCATTAGAATTAATCTTAAAAACATAGGGAATAATAAGCGAATGCTTGCTGACTCATATTCTCTCTCTTTGGCATTTATTTTTCTTATTGTTAATTTATCTGAAATCACGGATAAAAGAGAATTTGATCTTAATGTATGCAATGGTGATGGCGAAATTTTGTTTGATATCATATGGCATGACAGTCCTGCAAGTCGGATTAAGATTGAAAATATTCTTACTAAAAAAATCAGGTCTCTGCCTTCGTTTGGATATGTATTAAAGTTGAACCGGTCGAGATTTGATATTATTTCACAAAATTTTCAGACCTGTTCCCAGGTCAGAATCACTGCCAAAGCTGAGCTTAAATCAGGTTTTACAAAGAAAAAAAGAGGGGCAGTAATAGCAGAAAGCAGGCCTGAATTTTATGATTTTGATCTCTTTAAGATTGATTATGACGCCAAAGATGTATTTAATACTGATTTAAAGAAAATAATATTTACAGTTTTTGATACGGAAACAACAGGGCTTGATCCTGACGGTGGAGATGAGGTCATTTCCATTGCTGCTGTTAGAATTGTAAACAACAGGATTGTGTACCAGGATATATTTGAAGAGCTTGTGGACCCCAAACGGGATATCCCCATGGAATCCTACAAAATTCACGGGATTAACCATGAAATGCTTAAAGGAAAACCGGATATTAAAACTATTCTTCCCTTATTTAAGACGTATACCCATGATACAGTCCTTATTGGACATAACATGGCCTTTGATATGAAAATGTTTAAAGTCAAAGAGAAAACGACCCATACGGTCTTTTTAAACCCTGTTTTAGATACACTTTTATTGTCAGCCCTGCTTCATCCCATACATAAACGGCATGATATGGAAAATATCGCCAAAAGGCTGGGGGTTAATATTATCGGTCGACATACAGCATTGGGTGATGCCATTGCCACTGCTGAAATATTTTTAAAATTAATACCTATCCTGAATGCCAATGGAATTTTCACACTGAAAAATGCAATTGAAGCCTCAAAAACAACTTATTATTCCAGGTTGAAATATTAATATTTTAAGATATAGGTGAATATTTGAAAAACATGACAAGTGGTCCTCCTTTTTCTTTTCTTCCCCAAAGTGCATTAAAAACCCTTATTAATTCTTTTTCCTATGAAAATCATAGAAAAGGCTCAATCCTTCTTGTTCAGGAGATATCAAAGGTCGAAAAACTGTATGTATTATCCAAAGGGTCGGCCCAATATTATTTTGAAGAAAATTTTGCCAAAACCCTGAAAAAAAATCTTAAGGAAGGAGACAATTTTGGTGGCGTCTCTATTCTGATGAATGATTCAGTGAGCACACGGACCTTAGAATTGCTGGAAGATTCAACATTCATGACCCTGGATGCACACGTATTTTCAAAAACATGTGCCGGGTTTAAAGAATTCAGGGAATATTTTACAGCAGAGTTTGGTAAATGCATGCTCAATAAATCCTACGCAGGTATTATATTGCGCCATATAAGGGATAAGGAGTTTAACCTGCCTTTTTTCAACCAGCCCATTTCTGCAATGTTCAGACCCAATATTGCCACATGTCCAATTAACACAAGTATCCGAGCCGCTGCTGAAAAAATGAGCAAAAGTGCTTCCAGTGCCATTTTAGTAAGAAATGAAAAAAAGAAAATTCAAGGCATTGTTACGGATGCGGATCTCAGAACTAAATTTCTTGCAAAAGGACTTAGCTCCCAGGAACCGATCTCCAGTATCCTATCATCTCCAGTTATTACCATCCCGGCCGACAGCCAGGTTTTTGAGGCTTTTTTAAATATGACTACGAAAGACAAAAGGCATCTGGCAGTCACAAATAAGGCGCTTGATATAATAGGGATTATTACTGAAAAAGACTTGATATCATCCCAGGCAAACTCAACCTATCTACTAATAAAAGCCATACAATCAGCACAACACATTGACCACCTGGAAAATATACATTCCAGGCTTTCTGAGCTTTTACTTGACCCTATAAAAAACGGATCAAATCCAGAGTATATAACAAAATTGATCACTGCCTTTTCAGAAGCAATCCTTGATAAAATCATTTTGTTTACAATAAATGAGATTGGAGAACCACCCTGCAGGTTTGTATTTATGATAATGGGGTCTGAGGGCCGTGATGAGCAGACCCTGATATCTGATCAGGACAATGCCCTTATTTATGAAGACTTGTCTGATCCTGCTGATGCACTGAAAGCTTTGGAGTATTTTAACAGGTTTTCCGAATTGACATGTAATCAGTTAAACAGGGCAGGATTTAAGTTTTGTGATGGTGATAATATGGCTAAAAACCCAAAATGGTGTCAACCAATATCCGTGTGGAAACAATATTTTACAAATTGGATTCGAAGTGTTGATCCTCAAAAAATATTGTATTCAAGTATTTTTTTTGATTTCAGGGGTGCCTGGGGAGATTTTGGCCTAACGGATGAACTTAGATTACATCTTGTTGAATCTGTTAAAAAGTGGCCGGGTATATTAAGGTGCCTTACTGAAAATTCATTTCAATTTAAACCGCCCATAAATTTTTTCGGTAAATTTATTGTGGAAGAAAAAGGAAAACACAAAGGTTTTTTTGATATAAAAAAAGCGCTTTTACCCATTATTGATTTTGCCAGGATTTATTCCTTAAAAGAAGGAATTTCAACAACCAACACTTTGACCCGGCTGTTCAGACTTTATACAAAGAATTCCCTGACCAGCAAGCAATATCTGAATCTGATCCGGTCCTATAACCATATGATGAATTTAAGATTTCTAAGACAGATCACCACCATAATGGATGAAGATGAGGAACCTGACAACTATATTAATCCGGCCAATCTTTCTTCCATAGATCAGGCCATGCTTAAGGAAATTTTTAAGATAATAGAAAAATTACAGCAAAAACTTAAAATTGAATTTATTGGATCTTCATAGATAGCTTACATTTTTTTAATTTGTATATTATTTTTAAAAAGCAAACCGCCGGACATTTACAGACCGGCGGTTTTATACATTTTAAAACTATGCGTGTTTATTTACTGGCAATAGGCACACGAATATCTTCTATAAGATCCTGAATCCTCTGTGGAGGTGGCTCAGTCGAAAGTGAGACCGCATAGGCCACAGCAAAGTTAATCATGGCACCCACAGTACCAAAGGACTGTGGATTAAGACCAAACAACCAGTTATCGGCGTTGTCCGGTAACAT
>JABIYQ010000192.1 GCA_018702715.1 Desulfobacula sp.
ATTCTTCAAGAAGGGCCTCAAAAAGTTCTGCAAGTTCGCGCTCCTCATCGTTTCGGCAAAGAGGTGTCATGAACTTGTATTCCATGAGACCGATCATAACCAGCGGCAGAAGCCGATAGATCATGATACCTTTTGAGTTTGGCTGATTAAATATCAGTCCTTGCTTTGCAAGTCCGGATGCCAGGATTTCAATTTCTGTTTCATTAAAGTCGCTTGAGACTAAAAGCTGTTCAGGGGTCTGGGAAGAGACTTTATTAAAAGCGCAGATAAAGTTAAGCTCCTGTTCTGATTTTACAACACGCTTTATGATATTGACAGCCGTATCACTTGCCTTAAAGGGAAACATTCCCTGCTTGCAGACAACTTGGGTCGCTTTTAGGTATTTTTCATCCAATGAATTCTGCTTCGTCATTCATTCATCCTCATTTTTTTTGGATCGTGGGTTTGATTTTGTTTCAGAACGCATCTTACCACCCGATGATATTTTTTCAAGGGCAAAATAATTCCATTAAAAAGCGGGTAGATGTTTTTCATTTAAATTGAAAGGACAGTGTTCCTGGCTTTATTGCCCCTTGATATATACTATATATTATTGTATCTGTGTCATAATATATTTTTTTTTAATCTTAGATTAGACATGTTTTGGTACTTTTATGGTTTGGGTGGCTGAATAGAATCTGGACGGTATGCAGATATAGGAATCCATAGGGTTTAAACGATACAGTTTAAGTTCAGCTGGCTAAACAAAATTGTCGTTCAGCGGAGATCCTTATGAAAAATCTGATACCAAAAATATATGATAAACTTATTTTTCTCTTTATTATCATTTTTCTTCTAACTGCAACGGCGTTTGCAGAAAAAAAAACAACAAAAATCGGAGTTCTTGCCAAAAGAGGACCAGAGCATTGCCTTGAAAAATGGTCTCTTACGGGTGAATATCTAAATAATAAAATTCCCGGGAAACGATTTGTCATCGTACCCCTTGGTTTTGATCGGATATTTTCTGCTGTTGAGAAAGGTGAAGTTGATTTTGTCTTGGCCAACCCCTCAATCTATGTTGAATTGGAAAACCGTTTCAAGGTCAACAGGATTGCCACCCTAAAAAATAATGTAAATAATGGCGAGTATACAAAATTTGGAAGTGTAATTTTCGTTAAAAAAATCAATAATGAAATTTTACGACTTAAGGATCTAAAAAAAAAAGCAGTACTGGCTGTTTCTGAGAAATCTTTTGGCGGTTTTATAATGGCCTGGAGGGAATTAAAAGAAGCCGGGATTGATCCGTTTAAGGATTTTGCTTCCCTTGGGTTTGCCGGAACCCATGATGCCGTTGTTTATGCCGTCAGAGATGGGAAAGCAGATGCAGGGATTGTGAGAACGGATGTGCTCGAGCGGATGGCTCATGAAGGCAAAATAATACTTGAAAATTTTAAGGGTGTCCATGAACATGGCGGAGATAGAGTGCACCTACCGTTTTTTCATTCCACGCGATCCTATCCTGAATGGACCATTGCAAAACTTCAACACACCTCAGATCGTTTGGCGGAAAAGGTTACCACTAAACTGTTTGAAATGCCTAGTGATTCTCCGGCTGCCCTGGCAGCAAGAATTGGCGGTTGGACCATCCCTTTAAACTATCAAGCCGTACATGAGGCTTTGAAATTTTTAAAAATAGGTCCCTATAAGAATTTAGGGAACATAAAAGCCTTAGATGTTGTCAAGAAATACTGGGTTCTGATTTCAGTTGATATGGTCATACTCATTTTGCTTGCCTGGTTTCTCATCAACCGAATTCGACTCAATAAACAGTTTAAGAAAACCCAGAAGGAATTGCAGAACCAGATTCAGGAACGTAAATCTGCTCAAGAGTCTGTTCTACACCTCAATCTTATTCTTCGAGCTATTCGAAATGTTAACCGGTTGATCGTTGAAAAAAAAAACACCCTGGACCTGATTCAGAGTATCTGCCACATTCTGGTTGAAAACAAAGGTTTCTTAAACGCCTGGATCGTCCTTGTAGATAAAGACAAAAAATTTACTATGGCTGGGACTGGCTTAGGAGATAGTTTCGCCATCCTGAAAGAACGGGTAAAAAGACAGGGACTGGCACATTGCGGCCGTAAAGTATTGGATCAGCCGGAATTGCAGATAGTTGAAGATCCTTTGACCCAATGTGTTGAATGTCCTATTTCTGATAAATATGAAAACCGATCAGCCATGCGCATTAGGCTGGAGCACGGCAATAAGGTGTATGGTCTTCTAACTGTCTCTGTACCAAAAGCCTTGGTCAATGACCGGGAGGAGCAAGAACTTTTTAAGGAACTGGCAGCAGATATCGGCTTTGGTTTGCACAACCTGGAAATTGATCGAGAACGGAAACAAGCGCTTAAGGAGCTAAAGAAAAGCGAGGAATTTAATGAAAGCATAATTAAAAGCAGCAGCGACTGCATAATTATTTTGGATAAAGAAGGCTGTCTGGAATTTATGAACCCGGGCGGGCAGAGGTTAATGGAAATAGACAATATAGAGCCTTACGAGAACAAGTCCTGGATAGATTTTTGGAAAGATCAGGACCATAAAGCCGCACTTGAGGTTGTCTCAAAGGCTAAAAAAGGGAACAAAGGTCAATTTCAAGGTTTTTGTCCCACAGAAAAAGGTGTGGAAAAATGGTGGGATATCATTGTCAGTCCTGTCATGGGTAAAGATGGAAAAGTTGACCGGCTACTTGCCGTTTTGCGTGACATCAGCAGCCAAAGAACCATGGAGATGCAGCTTCGTCAGGCCCAGAAAATGGAGGCCATCGGTAACCTTGCGGGTGGCATAGCCCATGATTTTAACAATGTATTGTCCGTAATGATGGGGAATGCTGAGCTTGCGATGATGGATATTGACCAGGATGGTCCAGCAAGTGAAAGAATTAAAGAAATTAACAAAGCCGGGGAAAAAGCAGTTGTTTTGACCCGGCAGCTTCTGGCCTTTAGCCGAAAGCAGATTATCCAGCCACAGATACAGGATATCAATGGATTATTAAGCGCTATCGAAAAAATGCTTGTACGCCTGATTGGCGAAGATATTAATATATCAATAGTTCCAGAGCCTGAACTATGGTCTGTAAAGGTGGACTCAGGGCAGATGGAGCAGGTGATCTTGAACCTGGCAATCAATGCCAGTGATGCAATGCCAAAAGGCGGTAAACTTACCATTGAAACAGGGAACAAGGATTTGGATGAGAGCTACTTCCACAAAAAAGGGATTAAAGAAGAAAAAACAGGTTCTTATGTGATGCTGGCTGTTACAGATAATGGGGTCGGTATGGAAAAAAAGGTTCAAGATCACATTTTTGAACCTTTTTTTACCACCAAGGAAATAGGTAAAGGAACAGGATTGGGGCTGTCCACAGTTTACGGCATTGTCAAACAAAATAATGGTTTTGTCTGGGTCTACAGCGAACCGGGACAGGGAACATCCTTTAAGGTCTATTTTCCCAAAGAGATGGGAGATGCCGTACCCAAGGAAGACAAACCACTACCTGCAAAAGTCCATGGAGGATCAGAAACCCTCTTAATTGTTGAAGATGACAGCAGTCTTAGAAAATTTGCCCGGAAATCTCTTGAAATATATGGGTACACTATTCTTGGGGCTGAAAACGGTGAAGCCGCGCTGAAGATCTGTGAGGAACAAAACGGATTGATTTCGTTAATGATCACGGATGTGGTAATGCCTAAGATGGGCGGAAAAGAGGTTGTTGAAAGACTAAATGTCATCTATCCACACATAAAGGTCATATATATGTCAGGATATACGGACAATGCCATTGTTCATCACGGTGTGTTGGCATCCGGACTGAATTTTCTCCAAAAGCCTTTTACACCTGAGGTTTTAGCGCGTAAAGTGCGTGAAGTGCTGAATACATAAATTTGGGGAAATCATTTTGTCATCCCAAGGTTCATATGAATGTGCATGAACTGTTATTTAAGGGCTCACTCAAAAATAACTTTACATTTTGCGCGTGACCTTCGGGTTAGAAGCCGATTCATCCTGGCCGGCCGCGTTGTGAAAACTCGACATATTCCCGATATGCCTGCCTTTTCACGCCTTGCCGGAACAGGCGACTCAACTCCCAAAATAGGTAACTTATTTTTGAGTGGACCCTAAGGGATTTTTTTCATTAAATCAGAGACGATCTTGAAAGAATACTGTAGATTTGTTTTGTAATGATACATTTTGTCTGGTTTCATTTTTTTGACTTTACACTTTTGCCGGTAAAGGTTAGTACAGGATGCATTAAGGAAAATTTGGGATTCAGGAGAATAAAAATGACAGATCCAATCGATGAAAAAGCCAATGATAACAATACCAATGATAACAATACCAATGATGATTCAGGCGAAAATATGAAAGAAAAGAGTTTTGCTGAGCTTTTTGAATCATATGATACAAAAATAAGTCATGAATTGAACCAGGGGGATAAGGTTGAGGGTGAGATTATCTCCATTGGTGATAAAAGCGTATATATAGATACGGGAACCAAAAGTGACGGTGTTGTTGGAAAAGCAGAACTTTTGGATGAAAAGGGCGAATTCCTCTATAAAATCGGTGATAAAGTTAACCTTTATGTTGTCTCCTTAAGTGAAAGCGAAATGATATTGTCCAAAGCACTTTCCGGTGCTGGACAAGCGACCATGTTAGATGATGCCTCCCGTAACGGAACACCAGTTGAAGGCAAAGTCACTGGTGTGATTAAAGGCGGGTTCAGTGTTGATATCATGGGGAAAAGAGCTTTTTGTCCGGTCAGTCAGATGGATGTTAAATATGTGGAAAATCAGGAAGAATATGTGGGGCAGACACATCATTTTTTAATTACCCGGTTTGAAGAGAGTGGAAGAAATATTGTTGTATCCAGGCGGGATTTGCTGAATGAAGAGATAAAAGAGAAATCAAAAGTATACTTTGAAAAAGTTGAAGAAGGGGATATTGTTCAGGGTATTGTTACAAAATTGATGTCCTTTGGTGCATTTGTTGAATTAATTCCCGGAGTTGAGGGAATGGTACATATATCAGAATTGTCCTGGTCCCGTATTGAAAAGGCTGAAGAGGTTATTCAACCCGGGGATGTGGTGAATGTGAAGGTGCTAAAGATAGAATCTTCCAAACAGTCAGAACCTTCCAAGCAGTCAGATACTTTTAAAATTTCCCTGTCAATGAAACAAACATCATCCAATCCCTGGGACAGCATGGAAAAAACGTTTAATACTGGAGATCAAGTATCTGGAAAAGTTGTCAGGCTGACTTCTTTTGGTGCGTTTGTGGAAATTGTACCCGGTGTGGATGGTCTGGTTCATATCAGCGAGATGAGTCATACAAAAAGAGTGCTCCGGCCCGATGATGTGGTTCAGGTTGGGGAAAGGGTCCAGGTGGTGATAAAATCCATTGATATGGACTCCAAGAGAATTTCATTGAGTATTAAGGATGCTTTAAGTGATCCATGGACGGGTGCTTCAGCTAAATATGAAATTGGTTCAATTGTTGAAGGACATCTGGAAAAAAGAGAAAAATTCGGTCTTTTCATCACACTTGAACCTGGAGTGACAGGATTGATGCCATCCTCCCATATAAGCAAATCTGCAAACGCTTCTGATTTTGAAAAATTAAAACCTGGTAATTCAATTCAGGTTATGATTCAGGAAGTTGATGAGGAAAAAAGAAGACTCACACTGACATCGCCGGATCAAAAAGAGGGTGATAACTGGAAACAATTTGCAAACAGCAAAAAATCAACGCCCGTTGGAACCATGGAAAGCCTGTTCCTGGAGGCCATGAAAAAGAAAAAATAGCTGTCAGGAATATTTTTTAATAAAATCACCAATTTGTTTAACAGCCAGTCTTCCCTGGGAAAGATATTTTGCAAAATAGTGCCATACATGAAACATTTCTTCCCAGATTTCTAACTGGACCTCTACACCAGAGGTTTTTAAATTTTCTGCAAGGATAATTGAATCGTCTATTAAAACCTCTTGTTCCCCTGCTTGAATAAGGATAGGAGAGCTTTTTGAAAAATCATTATTAATAGGAGATATCAAGGGGAGCGATAAGTCCTGGTCCGTATAAAGGCGAGCCGTTTTTTTTAAGATATCTTGACCGAGCATGGGGTCTTTGCCCTGGTTTTCAATAAGGGATTTATTTTTACATTCAAGATCAATCCATGGCGAGATCAATACAGAACATGAGGGTAAGGTGCGGCCTTTGGTCAGAAGTTCGGATAAAAGTGCAAGACCCAGGCCCGCTCCTGCAGAATCTGCAACAAGGCTTATCCTGTGCGGATACAAAAAATTATCCTCAAGCCATTGATATACGGTCTTTACATCCATAAGCCCGCTTGGAAAGGGGTGTTCCGGGGCCAGTCTATAGTTGAAAATCAAAACTTTTGCATTAGAAGCAAGTGCTATTCGTGATGCCAGATCCCTGTGGGAATTTATGGACCCGGCAATATATCCGCCACCATGGATATACATGATGATTCGTTTTTTATTATAGTGTAACGGCAACAGCCATTGAGCTTCAATGGATTTGATACAAAAGGATTCAAGTTTAATGGATTTATCCGGTTTAAAAGCTTTTGCAGATTTTTCAAGAAGATTTCTGTATGATTTGATACCGATTGATTCAAAGGTGGGCTGTGATTTTAAATGTTTAAAAATAGCTGATAATATTATTGAAGTTTTTTTGTTCATGAAAATCCTTATTGTTTATCTGTTTAAAAACAGGTATCACAGTTTGGCGCGAAACCAAATATTTTTTATGGAAAATATATGAGAACCAGTGGAAAACTTTTTATTGCTGATTTTGACGGAACCTTATTAAAAGATGATAAAACCATTTCCGGAAAAGACATTAAAACTCTTGAAATATTAAGACAGAAAAAAATCTTTACCAGTATTGCAACGGGCAGGTCTGTATATTCTTTTAACAAGGCTTTAAAAGATATTGGTTTGGCTGATAATTTTTTGCCCCCATATTCATTGCCAATTGATTACCTTATATTTTCTACTGGTGCCGGTATCATGGAATTCCATGGGGGCAGGGTGATATATCAAAAAGCGTTGCCCATATCTGATATTAGCAAAATCACCGATTATCTGGATCATCGAAGATTTGACTACATGGTACACAAATCCATACCTGATACTCAATATTTTTTATATAAATCTCATGGAAAAGACAACCCAGATTTTTACAAAAGACTGGCACTATATAAAGAATATGCATTACCTCTTGAACAAAGTCATTGCCACAAAGACCCTTCCACTGAAGTCCTGGCAATTATACCGGGCAGGGTAAATATGGATGATCTGGAAATCATAAAAAAGGATTTATCAGGCTTTAGTGTCATCCATGCGACCTCCCCTCTTGATCATAAGTCATCATGGATAGAGATTTTTCACAAAGATGTCTCCAAAAGCAAGGCCGCCTCCTGGCTTGTTAAACGACTCGGCATAGGCCGTCAAAATGTTCTTTCAGTGGGAAATGACTATAATGACCAGGACCTTCTGGCCTGGTCAGGAAAAGGGTTTGTGGTAAAAAATGCGCCTGACAGCTTGAAGCAGATATTTAAGACAGTGTCTTCCAATAACCTTTGCGCCGTGTCAGAGGCCATTAAAAAGGCAGGGTGGCTAAACCGATAAGAACACCAACACCATTAAAGAACTGAAACTAATTGTTTCATATCCCTGACGGCCTGTTCCATTCCTGTCAGTATCGATCTTGCAACAATACTGTGTCCAATACTGAATTCCTTGATTTCAGAAAGACCTTTAAATGCCTTAACAGAATGGTAACATATGCCATGGCCTGCATTTACCTCAAGGTTTAGCTTGGTTCCGATTTTGGCTGCATCAATGATTCTTGAAAATTCTTTTTGCTTTTTTGCTTTTGTTGTTGCATCGCAAAAAGCACCCGTATGGATTTCTATCATGTCTGCATCAATTTTATGGGCAGTTTTTATCTGGTCAAGGGAGGGGTCAATAAAAATACAGACATCAATCCCTGCATTTTTTAAAGTTGAGACTATTTCCCATATGTGGTTTTCATGGGTGATCAGGTCCAGACCCCCCTCTGTACTTATTTCTTCTTTTGTTTCAGGAACAAGTGTGACGCAGTCAGGCTTGATATCCAGTGCAATCCCTATCATTTCACTTGTAGCTGCCATTTCCAATATGAGTTTGGTTTGTACGATTTTTCTTAAGAGTCTGACATCTCTTTCGTTAATATGGCGACGATCTCCCCTTAAATGAACCACAATCCCATCCGCCCCTGCCGTCTCGGCAGCAATGGCCGCTGCAACGGGTTCAGGATAGCTTACTCCTCGGGCTTGTCTTAAGGTTGCCACATGATCTACATTTACAGCTAATTGAGCCATTTTATTTTTCCCTCCATTTTTTAAAATATATTTAAGTCTTTATTGGGTTCCAGTTTTCTTAATAACTCAAGGCTTTTTTTTTCCATTTTTCGGGAATCAGATGGACCGGTTTCATGATCAAACCCCATTAAATGCAGGATGCCATGGATTAAAAGCTGGGACATCCTCTCCAAAAGGGTTATGTCTGCATCATCTGCCTCATTTTGAGCTGTTTCACAGGAAATAACAACATCGCCCAGAAGACCCGGTGTTATATCAGCAAATTGTCCCTCTTGCATTGGGAACGCTAAAACATTTGTGGGTTTGTCAATTCCTCGGTATGTCTTGTTGAGTTGTTGAATTTGATTGTTGTCTGTAATTACCAGGGAAATTTCATGGGCATCACAACCCAAGGCGTTTAAGATCTGTTTTGTCTTTTGGAGGATTGTGTCCGTTGGTATTTTCTTTTTTTGCTGATTGTCGATCAGTACCTTTAGATGTTCCATTTTTTTCTTTTTTCTTTTCCTGAAATTTATCCGGATATTCTATCCTGGAGTGATAAATGCTGGTTAAAATATTATTAAAGCTCTTTGCAATCTGGTGAAGATCTTTTAAGGTCAGTTCACATTCTTCCAATTGTCCATCTGCAAAAATGTCGTTAATCAGCTCTTTCACTCTTCCCTGGATTCTTGCAGGTGTAGGACGTTCCAGAGCTCTAACCGCCGCTTCAACAACATCTGCCAGCATAACTATACCGGCTTCCCTGGTTTGGGGTTTGGGGCCTGGATATCTGAAATTTTCTTCTTTAACCGTGTCATTACCGATATTTAAACTTTTTTGATAAAAATATTTAATCAAAGAGGTGCCGTGGTGTTGAATAATCCCTTCAATAATTTCCGCCCCAAGTTTATATTTTTTTGCAAGCTCAACACCATTTTTTACATGTCCTATTAAAACAAGAGCAGACATGGAAGGAGAGAGCTTGTCATGCCTGTTTTTTCCGTCAGCCTGATTTTCAATAAAATATAATTTTTTATCCAATTTTCCAATGTCATGG
>JABIYQ010000130.1 GCA_018702715.1 Desulfobacula sp.
AACGCAACTATGCAAGCCTGACCCCATGGATGACCCCATGGATGACCCCATGGATGACCCCATGGATGAAATAAAAAGAGAAAACAAAATGAAAAATATCACACTTTATATAATTACAGTTATTGTCTGGGGTTCAACCTGGCTTGCCATTAAATATCAATTGGGCTCTGTAGATCCAATGGTATCTGTTGTTTACAGGTTTGGGCTTGCAGCAGCCCTGCTTATGTTTTTTTGTTATGTCAAAGGCCTGAATCTTAAGTTTGCTTTAAAAGATCATTTGTTTATGGCTCTTTTGGGAATCTTGTTATTTTCTGTTAACTACTGGCTTGTTTATGTGGCGGAATTATATTTGACAAGCGGTCTTGTAGCTGTTTTGTTCTCTTCAATTGTATTTATGAATATTGCCAATGGATCTATCTTTCTTGGTACTGCAGTTGAAAAAAAAATGGTAGCCGGAGCAGTCCTGGGTATTATCGGTATTATCATGATTTTTATGCCTGAAATAAAGGATTTTGATTTATCCGACAAAGGGGTATTTGGACTTTCTATAGGGTTTTTAAGTGTTCTTCTGGCCTCTTTTGGTAATATCACCTCGGCCAGAAATACAAAAAATAATATTCCAATAATTCAGGCAAATGCTTATGGAATGATATATGGAACCATTCTTATGGCAGTCATCGCCATATCCCTGGGAAAAGAGTTTTCTTTTGTGAATTCTATCCCATATGTTGGTTCTTTATTTTATTTGTCTGTTTTTGGATCCATCATTGCATTTGGCAGTTATTTGACCCTGATCGGTTCTCTGGGTGCGGACAAAGCATCTTACGCCATTATGCTGGTTCCTGTGGTGGCCTTGGTTCTGTCATCCTTTTTTGAAGGGTATTCCTGGAATTTTTCAGCAGTTCTTGGCATGATTCTAGTCGTTGGCGGTAATTTTCTGGCCTTGAGTAAAAGACGGCTGTCATCTGTCTGAGCCCTTAATTTATTGTCATTACAGGTTGCATATCCCAATTAATATGTGATAATTAGATTTGTTATGAAACAGTATCTATTAGATGGGTTGCGGTTGGCGGATTATCAAAAATTAAAAGATTATCTAGATAAATATTTAGAATCGTCTCCTCTGGATGGGATTTATTGGCTTGAACTTACCACAGAATTGTTAACACCCATTCAAAAAAAACATGAAGGGTGTCATCCCCAAGTCTTTGCCTGGATACTGGAAGAAACGTATTTATCTTGTGAATTTTTGGTAAGAGTTAAAAAAAATATAAAATGCGATTGTATGGATTATGCAACAAAGGAGCAGCGTGACTGGATTATTGATCAGGCAGATTCAATTTTTGAAAAACTTGATATTTGCATCTAATTTTATTGAAGGGAATGCAAATGCTTAAAATTATTCCTTTGGGCGGCCTTGGCGAAATCGGCCTGAATATGATGGTGATTGAATATGGCGAGGTCATCTTTATCATTGATGCAGGACTTATGTTTCCTGAACAATACATGCTGGGTGTGGATATTGTAATCCCGGCCTTGGATTATATAAGGGAAAATCGACACAAGGTCCATGGTATTATTATTACACATGCTCATGAAGATCATATAGGCGCTTTGCCCTACCTGTTAAAAGAATTCAGAATTCCTGTATATGGAACCGCTTTTACTTTGAAGATCGCTAGAAATAAACTAGTTGAATTTGACCTCAATAAATATGTTGATTTAAACCTTGTGAATCCCGGGGAGACTATTTCAATAGATCCTTTTGAAATAGAATTTATCCGGGTCAGCCATAGTACGGTTGACGGGGTCGGGCTTGCAATAAAAACCCCTGAAGGTGTCATTGTTCATACTGGTGATTTTAGAATCAGCCATAACGCAGACAAGATGAAGAACACGGATATTTCAAGTTTCGCAAGACTTGGTGAAAAAGGTGTTCTGGCCCTGATGTCGGATTCCACCAATGTTGAAGTCAAAGGTTATACAGCCTCTGAGCAGGATGTGGCAAAAAATCTTGAAAAGCTTATTGCTGCTGCCAATGGCAGGGTGATTGTTGCACTGTTTGCTTCAAATGTCTTCAGGATACAAACGGTGATTGATATAGCCGTTCGCAGCCATCGCAAGGTCATTTTCAATGGCCGGAGCATGGAGCAGATTGTAAGTGTTGCAACTGAACTTGGGCACATCAATTGTCCACCCAATACCATACTGGATATAAAACAGATCGGTAAATACAGAGATGACCAAATTGTCGTCATTACAACGGGCAGCCAGGGGGAGCCAATGTCAGCCCTGGTAAGGATGGCTTCCGGCATACACAAGCATATTAAAATCAAAAAGGGTGATAGTGTGATTCTGTCATCCAAAGATATCCCGGGAAATGAAAAGGCCATTTCCGGAGTTATCAACAAGCTTTACCGCAGAGGAGCGGATGTGGTGTATTCAAAAATTGCACAGATCCATACATCCGGTCATGCTCATCGGGAAGAGCTCAAATTGATGTTGAATTTGACCAAACCCGAATATTTTATACCTATTCATGGTGAATACAGGCATTTGGTAGTTCATGCAAGACTAGTAGAAAAAATGGGTATGCCAAGAGAGAATGTTATTGTAGCAGAAGATGGTAAGATTATTGCCTTTGATAAGGATGGCGGCAGATTGGATGGTCGCGTTCATACAGGTAGAATCCTTGTTGACGGTAAAGGTATCGGAGATGTAGGAAGAAGTGTCTTAAAGGAGAGACGCGAACTCTCAGAAGGTGGACTTGTCGTTGTAACCATGATCATTGATGAGGAGACAGGCGTTGTCCTTTACGGACCGGAATTGATTTCAAAAGGGTTTATTTTTGACTCTGCCACAGGGCATCTGGTTGATGATGCTCAGTGTGTTATCCTTGAAATTGTCGAAGAAATAGAACCAGGAAGCGAATCTCGAATTGAACAACTTAGAAAAAAAATGCAAAGAGCTCTGAAACAATACTTTGCTTTTACCATAAACCGCAAACCCTTAATTGTACCAGTGATTATTGAAGTATGAAAAAAGAACTTTATGGTATACTCCTTTTTTTTTCCATTGTATTAACTTCTGTCAGCCTTTTTTCATATCATGCCTCAGATCCATGCGTAGCAAACAATTTTTTCAATATTCCAGATAATATCCACAACGCTTTTGGGTTGTTAGGAGCCCATTTTGCCGGTTTTTTTATCTTTTTGTTTGGAATGGGCGCATTTTGGATTCCTTTAATCTTAGGTCTTATCAGCATATGGTTATTAAAGGGAAGGTCTGTGAAAATAATTCTGCTGACCTTTTTAGGTGGTCTTTTTTTAATGATTTGTACGGGTGGTATATTGTTTCTTTTTAAAGATTACTACCCGGTTTTAGGTACAAGCATATCCTCGGGTGGTATAATTGGAATTTCCTTTACTTCATTTTTGTTAAAATATGCCAATACCACCGGCTGCATTATAGTTTTACTGTTTTTCTTCAGCACCGGCTTTATTTTTGCTACTGGGATATCCATTATTTCGTTGGGAATATTTTTAAGAAAGAAGACCATTGAACTTTTAAAACGTATAACAGATGATTTTTATAATTTTATAGATTTTTTTAATAAAATGATTAAAAAGTGGAAGGAAAAAAGAGAAGAGGCTAAAAAAGAAATTGATATCACTCCTGCTTTTACAAAAAACGAAATCATTATAAAAATTCCTGAAAAAATCCCAGAAAAAGAAGATTTACCAATTCTCAAGGATATTTTTGAGCCGACAATAGTGGAACTGGAAGAAAAAGATTCAGACTTTATACCGGATGTGGAATTTAACGATATCCGGGAAAAAGTTGAATTTAATCTTCCATTGATTTCATTTCTGGATGAGAAAAAAAAGGTTGAAAAAAATATAGATACAGATCTGTTAAAAGAGAAAAGCAGGATTTTAGAAAGTAAACTCAACGACTTTAACGTGTTTGGTGAAGTCGTTGAGATTTTGCCGGGTCCTGTCATAACAACTTTTGAATATCGACCGGCATCTGGAATCAAAATATCTAAGATTGCTGGTTTGTCAGATGATCTTGCCCTGGCCTTAAGTGCCATAAGCATCAGGATAGTAGCCCCCATACCCGGCCGGGATGTAGTGGGAATTGAGATCCCCAATGAAGAAAGGGAAATCGTCAATTTAAGGGAATTGATGGCATCAAAAGATTTTGTTCGGTCACCATCCATGCTGACCCTGGGACTTGGAAAAGACCTACTGGGAAAACCCATGGTCACAAAAATGGATTCCATGCCTCATCTTCTAATTGCCGGTGCCACAGGAACAGGTAAGAGTGTGGGTTTAAATGCAATGATTATCAGCCTTTTGTATAAGGCCACACCAGATGAAATTAAAATGATCATGATTGATCCCAAACGCATTGAGCTTTCAGTATATAATGACATTCCTCATTTGATTTCTCCTGTAGTTACAGATATGAAAAAGGCTACCAATGCGCTTTTCTGGGCGGTCAGGGAAATGGAACGGCGATATGAACTACTGGAACAGACAGGGTTTAGAAATATTGTTCAGTATAACCATATGGTGGCTTCTCAGAGTGATGATAAGATTGAAAAACCAGATGAAGACGACAAAGAACTATTTAAAAAACTTCCCTACATCGTTGTTATTGTGGATGAACTGGCAGATCTCATGATGGTTGCCTCAAAAGATGTTGAATTTGCATTGACCAGACTTGCACAAATGGCCAGGGCAGCAGGTATTCATTTGATTATTGCCACCCAGAGACCTTCTGTTGATGTACTCACAGGAAGCATTAAAGCAAATTTTCCCACCCGGATTTCATTCCAGGTATCTTCCAAGGTTGACGCCAGAACCATTTTTGACGGTGGAGGACCTGAGAGTCTCCTTGGAAACGGGGATATGCTGTTTTGTCCTCCTGGGACGGGAAAGCTTGTCAGGATTCAGTGTGCCTATATTTCTGAAAAAGAGATCGCCAAGGTGACTAAATTTTTAAAAGACCAGAGATCACCGGATTATATTGAAGATATTACAATAAGTGAAAGTGATGATGGGGATAAAGGGTTTGATGAATCTGACTATGATGAAAAATATGATGAAGCAGTTGCCCTGGTGACCAAAACAAGACAGGCATCTATCTCTTTTGTTCAGCGCCGTCTTCGTATCGGTTATAACAGGGCGGCACGACTGGTTGAAATAATGGAATTTGAGGGGATTGTAGGTCCCCAGGTGGGTTCAAAACCCAGAGAAATACTTGTCCGAAGTTATGATGAAGATTGATTTTGAGGTGTGGGATAATATCAAGGGCTTTATGGATAAAGATGAGGCAAAAAGACTCTACCATATAGCGCTTTTGGCTTCAAAAACCGGACCTGTCCTTGAAATCGGAAGCTATTGCGGTAAATCAGCCTATATAATCGGATCTGCATGCAAAGAAAAAAATTCTATTCTATTCTCCATTGACCACCATAAGGGATCTGAAGAGCAGCAGCCCCAAGAAGAATATTTTGATCCGGATTTGTTTGACACCAAATTATCAAGGGTGAACACTTTTCCTTTTTTCCAACAAACCATCACCAAAACAGAACTTGAAAATACTGTGGTGCCAATTGTTTCATCGTCGAACATTGCCGGCAAAATGTGGAAAATACCAATTTCAATGCTGTTTATAGATGGAGGACATTCCTTTGAAGCATGTCATGAAGATTTTCTTACCTGGGCCTGCCATATTAAACCCGGCGGTTTTCTGGTAATTCATGATATCTTTGTGGATACTGAAAAAGGAGGTCAAGCCCCCAAAAGGATATACGAAATCGCCATTAACTCAGGAGATTATGAAGAATTGGAAATGACAAAGACCCTGGGTGTCTTGAAAAGAAAATAAGGAAACCATTGTAATGATAGAATCCGTACTTGAAAAAATAAGAAAATATTATCTTGAGTTGCTCCCATTCAACAAGGTTCTTGGTATTGATATTGATCTTTTGGATTACGAAACCGGCCAGGCTGTCACAAGTTTTAATATGACAAAAGATCTTATAGGAAATCCAACGGCCGGAATCCTGCACGGGGGGGTAACAGCATCGGTTATTGATTTAACAGGCGGACTTTCCGCTCTTATTTCCTGTGCAAAATTTCACCGTGGCAAATCCCTTGATGTCATTGATAAGAAATTGACATCCTCTGCCACCATAGACATGCGCGTGGATTATTTAAGACCGGGTAAAGGCATTTCATTTAAATGCAAAAGCAGGATCATTCGTGCAGGCTCAAGGATTGTTGTTGCAAAAATAGATTTGTATAATGAAAAAGAAATCAGGATTGCCACGGGCACTGCAACCTATCTGATCGCTTGAAACTATAATTTATCAGATTTTTTTTTCATTTTTTGTAAAGATTTTTTAAATTCTTCGCAAGGATCAGCATATGAAACTCTCTGGGTGAACCAAAGGTAATCTGCCGGGGGAACTTTATTATACCCTTCAAGCTCAAGGGGAAGGACATATTCCAATAAGTCTGATGGGCTTACTCCAATTTCTTTTAAAGTTATGTTGACCTGTTTAATGGTCTTGTCAATTTTTTCAACCCTGTCAATCACTCCGAGACCATACTCGGTATGCCCGCCGCCGATAATGACGACAATGGGTCCTTTACGGTGTTTATACAGCCGGGTTATAGATAAGGCCATCTTGTCATTTCTTGCAACCCAGGTATCATACAGCCGGGACTGCATTTTTTTATTTCCCATACCGCAGTGAACCGATTTGAAAATAGAGAACATATAGTCTTTGTAACTCTCATCCGATAATGGTGTTGTAAAAACCTGCTCTTTTTCAAGGGAACTGATACCCTTTTTTCCTTTTCTTGTAATTCTTTTTTTCAATGTCTCGGGCAGATCAATTCCTGCAACCGGGAGATTTCCTTTTTTTGCAATCTTTAAAAGAGAGTAATAATAATTCCACATCTTATCTGATTGGCTATCCCATCGCAGTTTTTTTCTCAGATCAGCCTCTATAATTTTTTCTATTTTTTCTGAATGGACAACTTTTCCAGAATCAACAAAATTGAGCAGATCAGGAGTGTCTTCCATGGAAAAAAATTCAAATCCAAGGGTAGGGGTTAATCCTTGTTCGATTAATTCGCGGATGACCCTTTCCTGAATATGATGATGTTCAGGGTTGTCATGTTTTTCAGAGAGATAGATCACATCATAAAGGCTTAAATTCTTGATCAGGGATTCAAAACCCATAGCTTTATTTGTTTTGGTATTAATTATTTTCCCTATTAAAGGATCTTTTCTCTTTATTGATTTTTTAGTTGTAACGCAGGATTGAACAAGGGATATGGCAAAAAAAACCAGGAAAACAAAAAACAGTCTATTCATTGTTGATCTCCATTAGAGGCGAAAATTATAAAAATCTAACTTAAGTCTATCAAATTTTACAATTTTTTAAAATAGAGAACCAGGCTTTTCCCCAGAACAGGGTTTAGCAATTTATCAATGAAACCAGTAAATTTTGGTTTTTTCATTAAATCCCAGACAAGTATTCTGTGATAAAGATTCACTGGTTTTGAATCAGTTCTGTTGGGTCCGAAAAAGCATTTGAGCCACCAGAAAGGGGCATGGATGCTGTGGGCATAATGACAGGCATAATGCTTTACCCCAAAAGATTCAATTGTTTTAATCAAAGATTTTTTTTTGTAAATTCTAACATGTCCCATGTTGGCATTAAAATATTCATCAGATAAAAGCCAGCAGATTTTCTCCGGCCAGAATCTAGGGACACTGACAGCAAGGATTTTTTTTGGCTTTAAAATCCTGATTAGTTCGGATATGGCCATTGCATCATCCAGAATATGTTCTAAAACTTCAGAACAGATAATAGAATCAAAGCTGTTGCTTTTAAACGGCAGCTTTGTCACATCCATACAGGAAAGATCAATGGTTTTGCATTTAAGATCGTTGAAGTTCTTATGAAATGCAAGTTTGTTTTTTGTTTCAACAAGATTCTTAAAAGCGAAATCAGCTCCAATGCAAATGGTGTCTTTTTGTTGGCATGCCTTGATGGTATGCCGGCCTTCACCACATCCAATATCCAGGATTCTGGCATCCGGGCTTATATCGAGCTTGTTGAAATCAATGGTAATCATTGATAATCTCTCTATAAGCCTTAATTGTCCTGATGGCGGTTTTTTCCCATGTGAATTCTTTTAATACCCGCTGATATCCTTTTTCGGCAAGTCTTTCGCACTGGGAAGCATCGTCCAGTAATTCTAAAATAGCCGTTTCCATCGCCTTTGCATTTGCCGGCGGCACAAGCTTTGCCGCATCTCCGGCAACTTCAGGCAAAGCACCACCTGTGGTACAGATCACAGGCATCCTGCAGGCCATGGCTTCCCCCACGGGAAGCCCAAAACCTTCATATAAAGACGGCACAACTGCAAGACTTGCTTTGGCATACTCAAGTACAAATTGGTCTTGATCAATTCGGCCGGTGAATTTAATGTATTGTCCTATTTCAAGTTTTTTAATCAGTTTTTCAATGCCGCCATTTTTTTTGGGGCTGCCAATGACAACAAGCTTAACCTGTCTTGTTTTCAAAACCCCTTTTATGGCAAAAAGAAGATGGTAGAGTCCTTTTAGAGGGGTGTCGGCACTATTGGTTACAATGATGCGACCGGGCTGTTTTTTGACGGTCTGAATGGGATAAAAATTATTTGTATCAATGCCTATGGGAATGGTTTTGAACTTTGATTCAGGTATATTGAATTCTTTTGCAATATCTTTTTTGCTGCTTTGGGAAACTGTTATGATACAGGACAGTTTTTTTGCCACTCTTTTTTGCATATTGATAAATGAATACCATCTTAAGGCCTTTATTTTTTTGAGAAAAGATTTTGTACTCTGAACTGCAAGCCTTCTGTCCACTGTCATGGGATGATGAATGGTTGCTGTAACCGGCATTCTTTTAGCCAGGGACATAATACCATAAGAAAGACTTTGGTTGTCATGGATGATATCATATTCCTTTTTTGTTTCTCTAAGGTGTTTTTTCATCCGCATTCCAAAGGTCAGGGGTTCTGGGTAGCCCATGAAGGATACATCAAGCCATTCAATCAGGTTAATGGGGTCTGCAAGTTCATTTAGGGTTGGTGTCCTGAAAAGGTCTTCGGGATTATAAAGATCCAGTGTTTTAAGCATGGTAAGTGTAACATTATTATTTACTTGGTTATTTAATAATGGATCAGGTGGCCCTGCAATGACCTCTACCTTATGGCCAAGATCGGCAAGGGCATGGCTTAAGTGTCTGATATAGACACCCTGGCCACCGCAGTGGGGGTTACTTCGATAGCTTATAAGGCCTATTTTAAGTGATGAATTCATAGATATGTTTGGTGCGCCCGGCTGGAATCGAACCAGCGATCTTCAGCTTCGGAGGCTGACGCCTTATCCCCTGGGCTACGAGCGCGAAATTCATAT
>JABIYQ010000165.1 GCA_018702715.1 Desulfobacula sp.
AAAATTCAATAACGCAACTATGCAAGCCTGACCCCAATAAAGCATGCAAGCCTGACCCCAATAATGATGGAGGTTAATAATGACCCAAGAATTTGAACCCAGGATAATCGCTTTTTGCTGTCAGTACTGAGCGTATGCAGCTGGGGACCTGGCAGGTTCCATGCGACTCTCCTATCCGGCAGATATCAAAATCATTCAGGTGCCATGCACGGGCAGGGTGGATATCCTCCATCTTTTAAATGCCATTAAGGATGGAGCAGACGGTGTTTATGTGGCAGGATGTCTTGAGGGAGAATGCCACTATTTAGAAGGAAATCTTAAAGCCAGAAAAAAGGTGGAATACGTGAAAAAAACCCTGACAGAGCTGGGCATAGAACCAGAACGCGTGGAGATGTATAATCTTTCTTCAGCACAGGGTGCACGGTTTGCCGAGATTGCCAGAGAAGTGGTGGAAACAATAAGGGCTCTGGGACCGACTCCCGTGAAAAGTGACACTGCGGCATAGGTAAAATACTAATGAATTAAACTATGCTGGATGGAAAATCTTCCGGCATAGTTTAAACAAACGATAGAGGTGAATCATGATAGTAGCAGATCGAAAGTCTCTTCAAGAGATTTTAACGATGGTGGAAGACAATAAAAAAATTCTCATCTCGGGGTGCAAAGGGTGCGTTACTGTCTGCAATGTCGGTGGTTTAAAAGAAGTTGAGATATTGGCATCTTCAATGGAAATCGCCAGAAAAAAACAGGGAAAGGACATTGACATAGATATTAATGTTTTAGAAAGACAATGCGACACTGAATATGTGGCAGGGATTAGTGAAACAGTGGGTGACTATGAGGCTGTGATCTCTCTTGCATGTGGCGTTGGCCCCCAGTTTTTATCTGATATGTATAAAGACCAGACATTTTATCCGGGTGTTAATACCACCTTTTTTGGCGGTGCGACTCAGCATGGGATCTGGGAAGAACGATGTGCCGGCTGCGGTACCTGTATCATTCATGAATTTGGCGGGCATTGCCCTGTTGCCAGGTGCGCAAAAAGTTTGCTGCATGGCCCCTGCGGCGGTTCATCCAATGGCAAATGCGAAATCAGTAAGGATACCGAGTGCATATGGGATACCATTGTCAGAAAGAAAATGGATGAGGGCCGCCTGGATGATCTATTGGGAATCAGAGGTCTTAAAGATTGGCAGACAGCCAGGGACGGCGGCCCCAGGAGAAGTATCAGAGAAGAACTGGTTAAGGGAAACATATAAAAAAATAAGGAGAGAACCAAAATGAGTGAGCTCAAATCAGGCAGTAATCTTGAAAAGGTTCTGACAGCCGGTCATTTTGCATTTACAGGAGAATGCGGACCACCAAAAGGTGCAAATGTCGAGCATTTGATAGAAAAATTTAAATTTCTAAAGGGAAATGTAGATGCAGTAAATGTTACTGATAACCAGACAGCCGTTGTGAGAATGTCTTCTCTTGCTGCATCAAGGCTCATGGTGGAAGAAGGGCTTGAGCCCAACTTCCAGATGGTGTGCAGGGATAGAAACCGCTTGGCCATGATGAGCGATATCCTGGGTGCTCATGCCCTGGGTATTAGAAATATGCTTTGCCTTTCCGGAGACCATCAGACATTTGGCAACCATCCCCAGGCAAAAAATGTTCATGATATTGATTCCATGCAGCTGATCGCCCTGGTCAAGAAAATGCGGGATGAGGGAAAATTCATGAATGATGATGACATTGACGTTCCTCCCAAAATGTTTATTGGTGCAGCGTGTAATCCTTTTGCAGATCCATATGAATTCAGGGTGCACAGGCTTGCCAATAAAATTACGGCTGGAGCGGATTTTATCCAGACTCAATGTATTTTTAACATGGACAAGTTCAGGGATTTTATGAAAAAGACCGTTGACATGGGGCTTCATGAAAAATGCTATATCCTGGCAGGTGTGACACCAATGAAAAATGCCGGCATGGCCAATTTTATGTCAAAATTCGTCCCGGGAATGGATATTCCCGATTCCTTGATCAAGCGTCTCAAAGGTGTGGATAAGAAAGACCAGTCAGAAGAGGGCATCAAATTCGCTCTGGAACAAGTTGAAGAATTCAAGGAAATGGAAGGAGTGGCAGGCGTCCACATGATGGCAATTGAATGGGAACACATGGTCCCTGAAATTGCTGAGCGGGCAGGGGTATTGCCCAGGCCCGTTGTTTAGTTGTTAATTGTTTAATTTTTAAGAATAACAAGGGTGGCCTGATTAAAATGTTTTTTCAGGCCACCCTGAATCTTATTTTGCCTTCCATTTTTCAAAGGCAATAATTGCCGCTCCCAGGGCACCGACAATATCCGGTATTTTAGGGGTATTAATTTTTTCAAGATTCATGCTTTCAGCAATGGCTTTTACCACACCCCTGTTTCGAGCTACACCGCCGGACATGGAAACGGTAAGGCCATTAATGTTTTTAGCAACTCTTTTAACAAGTGAATTTGTTCGTGCAGCAATGGCCCGGTTCAGACCTTTTGCAATCTCTTTTTGCTCAGTACCATCAGCAATCAATGATACCACTTCACTTTCAGCAAATACAGTACACATGGAACTTAAAACAAGATCACTTGTGGCTCCTTTATCCAGATCCCCCAATTGGTTTATATCTACTTCCAGAGCCCTTGCCATGGCTTCCAGGAACCTGCCCGTTCCTGCGGCACATTTATCATTCATGGCAAAATCCACCACATTCCCATCAGCATCGAGGCAAAGGGCCTTGCTGTCCTGTCCCCCGATATCAATGAGAATCCTTGTGTCCGGGATCATATGTTTTATTCCTTTTGCATGACAGGTGATCTCAGTGACTGCGCCATCTCTTTCTTTGACACGGGTCCTGCCATAGCCGGTGGCAATAATGTATTGGATATCTTTTTCCACAATTCCGGCTGCACCAATGACATTTTGTTTTGCCTGGGCAATGGATTCGATATTTTTTACTCCTGTAGGGATTACAGTATGGGACAATATATTTTTTTTTTCATCAATCAGTACGGCATCACAGGAAAGACTGCCGATATCAATACCAAGGAACACCATTGGATTTTCTCCTAAGTTATAAAAGGTTTTTGTAACTATTCAGCTCTCATGCTTGAAACCGCCCTGTCTGATGGATATTTTTGTTCGATGCTAAACGCTTAACCTCCTGCAAATATCCATCAGCCAGGGCTTTGAGATAGCTTCTTTTAACGGGCTGAACAATTACAGGTTTTTTAAGAAAGCATTTCCATAAAAGCTTCTACCCGGGTTTCTATCTGACCTTTTGCAAGATTGCGTGAATCCACACAATCAATTTCAAGATTTAGAACGGGCACATTAATATCCTGCATTCCTTTTGAAATCAGACCTCTTGCCCCTGTCCCCTGGCGACATCCCCAATGACAGGGGTTAATGGCCCCGTCAATCTGATACTCCAGTGCAAGGTTCTGCATGGTCTTGATTCGTTCAGATGTGCTCATACTAAAAGGTATTGAAATCATTCTTTTTGCGATACTCTCATAAGGATTGTCAGTATCCATGGGCTCCCAGGTGACATTATTGAGTTCATCCACCACAATTTTAGCTCCCAGATCATCCAGCATATTATCCATTGGAAAGGGATATTGAATCCTGTTCTGTATCCACATGAGTCTTTTCTTTTCTTTTGAGGCGTGATGCCGGCCAGTTTTAATTCTGTGATTTAATTCATCTTTAAATGCCTGGCAGATATCAACTCCCGCTTTTGTACCCATTAAAAGTGCCATAACAACTCCGAAATCCCTTAATAGCCTGCTATCAACGGGAGAGGGTTTTGTCTTTGCAAGTTCATAAATGTCTTTTAAAAGCTGACTTGACAGGTTGAAATTTTCCAGAGCAAGATCTAATTTTTCCTTTGACAGCGGTTTTTTTGTGTGGGCAGAAACAAAACCTACCAATTCTTCAACTTGGCTTGAAAGATATTTTATGGCATCTTTTGTATAATTCTGGGGTATATTTAATACGAAAAAGTCCTTTTTATACTGGTGTGCGAAATTTTCTACAATGGCAAGGCCTGCTGTACAAGGGCTGCTGGTTCCAATAATGAAATCAGGTTCAGGCATTGCATTCTTTAATACCGCACCCATGACCGCCCTGTGATAAGCGCATGAATCCGTTGCAAAACCTTCATCTTCAGCCCCTTCAAAGAAAAAACCTGCCGTCTGGGTGGAGGCTAACATGGCACCGACAAATTCAACAAAACATGAAGTGACCCCCATGGAACTTAAGAGATCAAAAGGAGCGGTTACGCCGCACCAGGCAATAGTTTCGTTTTTAGAATACAGCTTTCTCCCAAGCCTGGACAGTTCAAGTACATATTTTTTCCTGGCGTTGATGCCTTCCGGGTCCTGATTGAGTTTGTCTTGTATTCCTTTTACAGTATTATCAAAATGTTCATACATCATAATTACACCTCCAGCATTTCAGTAAACGCTTCGATTCTTGTTTGTTGCTGTCCCATGGAACCTGTTGTACAGTCGCCTTCCAGCATGAGGAAAGGTATGGATTCCTTTTTAAGGGCCTGCCTGATCATGGGAATCCTTGAAAGATAAGGATCACAGAATTTTAAGGTAAACCCGATAACCCCTTTTGCATTGGTTTGTTTTGCCCGTTCAACTATTCTCTGGGCTATACTGCCGGGTATTGAGGTGTCCATGGTCCTGGCACAGGGAGTTTGTTTGAGATAGGAGACAGCCAGGGATTTGAAGATATTATCATCCAAACCTGTGTCCACCTGTGTAACAAACCGCGATGAAGTGCAAAAATCGGTTCCGCTAACCTGCAAATTCCAGTCTTCAAAAAGATCATATACCTTTGGATCAAATAAAAGGTTTCCAAAAACAAAAACAGGGGCCCGACCTTTTTTAGCCGTCTTTTCCGGTTCAATTTTATTTTGAGCCATTTGATAGGCATCATCTATTGACTGTGTTGCCACCGTATTGATGATTTGTTGAAGCCCTGAAGCATATCCTGGAAAAAAATCCCGGGACATTGTTTCTTCGATTTTTTTAACCGATGCCGCAAGAAGGTTCCATTTGGCAATAGTTTCTTTTATTTTGTCTGATATAATTTCCGGGGAAAAAGGAATATTGTTCCACTTGAGAAGGGTTTTAAAAAGACGTTCATACTCTTTTGACAGAAAATCAAGGCTTAGACTGTTTGTCCCTGAAGGAAGGTCTATCAGGATGATTTTGTCATCAGGCCTTGCCTCGTGCCAGGCATCGGACAGACGGCGCATGGCATCACAGGAATTTATAAAGATCATGCCTGCCAGCTCTGGCAGATCATTGGCAAGTGCCCGGTCAAGAACTTTTTTGACATGGGGGCATAAATTATCATGAAGCAGGTGTCCTGCCTGGTCCGGGGCTTTTGTTTCAGGAAAAACCCTGTAAGGAGAAAATCCCGCAGCTTCGATCAAAGGGACAGGTGTATAAGCACATGTAAACCCTATTTTTTTATTCATTTTGCATCCTCCTTGCCGCAATTTAAAAGAATGGTGTGAAGTACATTTTTTGTGATTTCAATATCTTTTTTTGAAATAGAAGAAAAAACTTTATCCAGGGTATCTGATAAAACCTTAGTTGATGAAATTTCTGCATCAACACCGGCCTTTGTTAAGATAATCCTGTTTGCGCGTCTGTCATTGGGATCAGGCTCTCGTTTTACCAGGCCATCTCTTTCCATGCGATCTAAAAGTCCGGTCATTGTGGATGGTTCAAGCCCTGCTCTTTTGCCAAGTTCATTAGCCTTAAGGCTATCTTCATCCCATAAGGCCAAAAGAACACCAAGATAAGCCGGCTTTATTGTGCTGACGCCTTCATTGATAAATCCTTTTTTCAAATGGGATGTAACGGCCAGTGTAGCCCTGGAAATCAAGTAATAAGGACAGTCGGGCGGAAGCGGAAAATTCATTTTTTTATCCTTTATCATATAATATTTATCCGAATTATACGTATGCGTAATATATTGTCAAGAACTATTTTGCCTAAATTCTTATTTACACGGCTTTGTTTTTTTACTATGTTTGAAT
>JABIYQ010000127.1 GCA_018702715.1 Desulfobacula sp.
CTGGATTGAAAAAGATTTTTTGCAGCAGTGATTCTTTAAACTCCGGTGAATATTCTGTTATCATGTAACCTCTCTATCGCCCTATCAAATTGTAAACTTTTTTGTTCAATTGAGGCGACAACTACCCTGACACATAGGGTTATCATAGCAGCGTTTCGGGCATCCAATAAAATTTCAACAAAGGCATTATCAATCCATTTCTTCGCTTCGATCAAAAATCTGCATTTTAAAATTAAATCCTTCATAGCTCATAAGCGCCTGGCCAAAATCATCCCAGGATATTTCTTTTCCATCAATTATCACCATGGGTGTTCTGTCAAAATCAGATGAATCGTACTCGCAAGTTATTTGACCTCTTACAATATCTTCTTCTGAGATTACCCATGAATCTGTTTCTTTACTCCAAGATATATGCTTTTTACAAAGAACTCGTTTCATCTTTTCGTATAACTTAGTGAATAATTCGAACAGATCTTCATCCGGGTCACCAATAACGCTGAATTCATATCCACCTTGTCGATCATTAACAAGTTCAAATGATTCGATTGTTTGGATATGCCCGAGCAATTTATGACTAAAATGAAATTTATGTTCTTTGTCTTCAGAATCTTTTAAAACTACAGGCTCAAAGTCCATGTGATGGTAATCCTCACCCATAGCCTCCGAGATAATTTTGTTGTAGCATCTCATACACAATGTCTGTAGACTGCTCTCTGTTGAGAGGCAGATTGTATCATAAGAAGGGGTTGATTTCCCGCATGAGGTACATATTTCAGTTGCCATATTGTGTTCCTATTGTTTGCGATTTTTCTTTCTTGATATATTGGCTTGTTTTCGTTTCTTTTTTTTGGAAGAGGCTTTTTCCTTTTTAGTTTTTTTTGCGGTTTGAAGAAAATTGTTATCAGGGATATTTTTATAGCCTTGATCAAAGCATCCCCACCATGACATGGCTCCATGAAGATCTTCTAAACTTTTGTACTCAAAATCACTTTCTGCTTTTTCAAGGCAGTATTTTTCTCCCATATCCAAAGCTCTCTCAAAATGTTCATATCCAATCACACCTGGCATAATCAGACCATTTTCAAAAGCATCCTGTATTACATCAATAATTTCTATAGGGCATAAATCACAAGCTATGCTTGCAAGAAGTCCCCAGAAACCTGAAGTTTCATCAGTCTCATCTCCAGTAAATAATGTACCAAAAAACTCTACCACTTCTTTTCTTGGGAGATACCCTTTAATCACACCATATGCCAATGCATGGCATGCGGATATCCTACAAAAATCATCAACCTCTTTATTAAGAATCATGGATCTAATATGATCGGTGCTCCCACCGCATGTGTTGAATAAAATTGTGGGGAGATTCGCAGTGCAGATATCACCAAACAACTGATCAGGCAAATCATTTGGCAAGCTGAAAATATCAATTATCAGTTTGTGGGCATTTGGTTTTTTAAGATGCCCAAGCAGCATTACGGCATAAATGTGATCATATAAATCTTTATTTTCGATATATTCATTTGGATCATCAAGAACAGTCTGCAAAATCTTTATAAGATAAGGTGTAATTTCAGCCTGTAATTCAATAGCCCCGTCAACATGTTCTTTTTTATAAAAACCATCATAAATTCTGAAGGCATCAAGTATATCCTCTATCCTACTATCGTTATTTATATTCTCAATTTCCATTAATCGTATCTCTCAGTATCCCAGCACATTTAAATGTCACTACCCTTCTCTTTTTCAAAATCATTTCTTTACCGGTAGCAGGATTTCTTCCCTTACGTGGAGCTTTCTCGTTTATCTGGAATTTGCCAAAGCCAGATAGCATTATGTCTTCTCCGGATTCAAGCGTTTTTTTCATTATTTCAAGAAGGGTTTCTATTGTAGCTTTTGCTTCTGAGGGTGAGAGATTATTCTTTTCTGATATTTTTTCAATGAGAGTCAATTTTGTGCATGCCAATTTAAAAAACCCTCCTATTTTTTTAAGACAACTGTAGTTTATTGCTGTATGTATTGTAATTTTGGGAATGGTGTCAAGGAATTGGTTCGGGTGTTTGATAAACGTTGTATCATTATAAATTTATGTTTCATCATGTTACCATTTCTCTTTTCCCCGGACTGGGATATTTTTCCCAAAGTAGTCTGACATCATTTTTTTTAATTTCAGACATTACAAACAATTTCTGTTTTTGATTTAAAATCAGCAACTTATAATTTTTAATAGCCCAAATAACACAGCCATTATTTCATCTTCGATTTTCCTTGACTCACTCCTCTGAATAAGTCTTAGATCAAGTACAATCTATTGTTTTTACGTATAAAACACCCACACTATTATATTTATTGGAGGAGAATATGCCAATTTTATTACCGATTTTAAAAAAGCACAATTATGCAAAGCGGATGATCCGATTTTATGCATTTGTAATCATTATTAGCCTGGTTACTGGTTGTTCCACATCTAAAAAAGCCCAAGTGCCCCTGCTTCCAATTGAATCTCAAGATGCCATGTCTTCTAAAAAAAATTATAGTGCTCAACGCCCGGTTGAAATCAGA
>JABIYQ010000126.1 GCA_018702715.1 Desulfobacula sp.
CTGGATTGAAAAAGATTTTTTGCAGCAGTGATTCTTTAAACTCCGGTGAATATTCTGTTATCATGTAACCTCTCTATCGCCCTATCAAATTGTAAACTTTTTTGTTCAATTGAGGCGACAACTACCCTGACACATAGGGCAGATCAACAATTCCAACAACCATTGAAATTGTTCAAGACATCGATCCTGATTGTGGTGTAATCAAAGCTGATCCCACACAAATTCATCAAATTATAATGAATCTTTCAACCAATGCCTTTCATGCCATGGAAGAGGCAGGCGGGGAACTGAGCGTAGGCCTTAAGGAAATTCAATTTGGCAAGCACGATGTCATAGACCCGGGAATGGAACCGGGAACTTATGCCTGTCTAACGATAATAGACACAGGCATAGGTATGAATAAAAAATTAACAAAAAAGATCTTTGATCCGTTCTTTACCACCAAAAAGCAGGGGAAAGGTACAGGTATGGGACTTTCAGTTGTACACGGAATTGTAAGAGGCATGGGTGGAACGATCCAAGTATATAGTGAGCCCGGCAAAGGGACAAAATTCAATGTCTATTTTCCATTAGACAAGAAATTTTCTGAAGAACCGATAATCCAGGATATGCAAAATATTGTAGGAGGCACTGAAAGAATTTTGCTTGTGGATGATGAAGAAGGTGTCATTAATATGGGGAAACGAATGCTGGCGTATTTGGGGTACCAAGTTACCTGCCATACCAGCAGCCTTGATGCACTTAAGGCTTTCCAAGAAAACCCTGATGGTTTTGAACTCGTTATCACGGATATGGAAATGCCTAATATGACTGGGGATAAACTATCGGTTGAACTAACTAAAATACGCCCTGATATCCCAGTATTGCTATGCAGCGGGTTCAGTGAAACCATGACCCGGGAAAAAGCTGCATCTTTAGGCATTAAAGATTTTTTATTGAAACCGATTAGTATTAAAATTTTATCCCAAAAGATACGTGAAGTGATAGATGAAAATTAAAATTGATCTTAAATTCATTAGAATTGGTACAGGTCATTTGTAAAAGACTGTTTCTTAAACTTGAAAGGTTTTGAAATGGGGACAAAAACATCACAAATTGTGTCTAATATTTTAAAAACACCTTTATTGAGAAACTTGCTCATAACAAGTTTGCTTATTTCATTAATATTTCCCCTATATGGTGTTTTTGCCATTATCCCATCCTTTAGCAGCCAGTTTATTAAAATCACAGAAGAGGAGGCAGAACGAACCGCATCATACTTGAAAGATCTCATTATCAAAGATAAAGCTGAGTTGATAAAAGATTCTTTTTCAAAGGAGATCGTCCATGAGATTGAAATAATCAAACAGGCCTTTGTATTGGAAAAACTCAAGATTTTTTCAAAACAGGGCGAAATTATATTTTCCACTGCACCAAAGGATATCGGGAAAAAAAATAAACATGACTATTTTTATAATATTGTCGCCAAAGGAAATGTTTATACAAAGATAGTCAATAAAAACACCCGGACTTTAGAGGGACGAATGGTAACAGCCGACGTGGGGGAAATATATGTGCCCGTGCTTTCCAGCGGCTCTTTTATAGGGGCCTTTGAGATCTATTACGACATCACCCACAGAAAAAATGAACTGGATAATCTTTTGGTACATATTCGTTTGATCCTGTTTGGGATTGCATCGGTTCTTATGCTAATAGTTCTGCTCATATTATTCAAAGCCAGCGAAAATATTCTTGAACGCAAGCAGGCGGAAAGGAGTCTGCAAAAAGCGCATGATAATTTAGAAAATATGATTAAAGAAAGAACATCAGACCTTAAACAATCTAATAAAAAATTGTTGAATGAAATAAATGAGCGCAGGCAAATAGGGGATTCTCTTATAGAAAGTGAGGAAAGGTTTCGAAGCATAAGTGATAGCGCCCAGGATGCCATTATCATGATGAATCACATAGGGGAAATAACATATTGGAATAAATCTGCGGAAAATATTTTCCAGTATAAAAGCCATGAAGTCCTTAACAAAGATCTTCATGCCCTTCTTGTTCCACAAAAATACCATCATTCATTTAATAAAGGTTTTGGCAAATTTTTGACAACAGGTGAAGGCTATGCCATTGGAAAAATACTTGAATTATGGGCTAAACGAAAAGACGGCCAAAAATTTCCTGTGGAATTATCTCTATCTTCCGTAAAAATAAAAGGCCTGTGGAATGCCATTGGAATTATAAGGGATATTTCTACAAGGAAAAAGGATGAGAAGGATAAGAAAAAATTGGAATCTCAACTCGTTCAGGCCCAAAAGATGCAGGCAATGGGTATCCTGGCTGGTGGGATTGCTCATGATTTTAATAATATTCTTTTTCCTGTTTTAGGTAACACTGAGATGCTGATAATGGATGTTCCTGAGGATAGTCCATTCAAAGAAAGACTAAAGGAAATTTATACGGCTGCCCAAAGAGCCAAAGACCTGGTAAAACAGATCCTAACATTTTCTCGTCAAGAGAACCATGAACTTTTCCTCATGAAAATGCAACCGATTATAAAGGAGGCATTAAAACTTATAAGATCCACAATACCCTCAACAATTGAAATCAAACAGGATATATCTGCTGACTGTGGTGTAATCAAAGCTGATCCTACACAGATTCATCAGATTGTAATGAATCTTACAACCAATGCCTTTCATGCCATGGAAGAATCAGGCGGAGAATTGAAAGTAAAACTGGAACAAATTAATTTAGATCAAGTCGATATCATTACGCAGGATGTGAAGCCTGGAGTTTATATCTGCTTAACGGTAGCTGATACAGGCACAGGCATGGATAAAGATTTAATCAAAAAAATATTTGATCCATTTTTTACCACCAAAGAAAAAGGAAAAAGCGCAGGGATGGGTCTTTCTGTTGTACACGGTATTGTTAAAGGTTTGGGTGGAATAGTCCAGGTATTTAGCGAACCAGGCATTGGCTCTGAGTTCAAAGTCTATCTGCCACAAGAAAATAACTCTTCCAAAAAACAGACCCTGCAACAAAAAGAACCCATTCAGGGCGGGGCTGAGCAAATTCTGATTGTGGATGATGAAGAACCAATCATTACAATGGAAAAAGAGATGTTAGAACTTCTGGGGTACAAAATCACTGCGTTCACCAGCAGCCTTGAGGCTTTTGAGGCTTTCCGGGCAAATCCGGACAAATTTGATTTGATAATTACGGATATGACCATGCCGTTCATGCCTGGAGATAAACTGGCTTCTGAACTGATGAAAATACGTCCTGATATCCCCATACTGCTTTGTACGGGATTCAGTAAAACCATGTCTAAAGAAAAGGCAGCATCTTTGGGTATTAAAGATTTTTTAATTAAACCCATTGTGATGAAAGACCTTACGAAAAAGGTAAGACAAGTGCTGGATGGCAATTTGAGCCCAACTTAAGTATAATGTAAAATTAACGATTTTTGGTGGGGCACTATTTATATTTTTAGCATAAACCAAATTTTTCTAAATCAGAATTCAATTCTTTCTCATTATAGATTTTGCCTTTTCTCCATTTTCCATTAAATTCAAGGGTAGGCACAACCCAGTCATCACCTCCATTTACCTGGATGATTTTTTGAATTATATCCTCTGATTGTTTTTCTATTTCAAAATATTCAAATTCAATCTCATTATTTTTTAAATACTCAATGGTTTTTGTACAATGTGGGCACCATTTAGCTGCATATACTTTCAACATAATAACCTTTCTCATCATAGTTAGTGTCTCAACTTTCGGAGTAAGCAAATTCGAGTGGGGTCAGGCTTGCATA
>JABIYQ010000117.1 GCA_018702715.1 Desulfobacula sp.
CTGGATTGAAAAAGATTTTTTGCAGCAGTGATTCTTTAAACTCCGGTGAATATTCTGTTATCATGTAACCTCTCTATCGCCCTATCAAATTGTAAACTTTTTTGTTCAATTGAGGCGACAACTACCCTGACACATAGGGAACCACCTTACCTGTTGTGTTATAAACTAAAGTTCCATTTATCCCTTAATTAACCACATAATAATAATTTTGCAATTTGGTATCACCTTAAAGCATGATGACATCAATACAACTTTATCTGAAGTTATAACGAATTCAGAGAAAACCTGCCAGGAGAATATTACGGCAGGACTATATCTTTATAAACCGATATGGCCAGGAAATAATAGATTTTGAAGTTGAGAGGACTTGTTTCATTTGGGACAAGATTTAATTTTGAGAGTCCTTGAAATTTTTATTGATACCTGTTGTTTTTTTCTTGCTGGATCGACAGACATTGCATCGATCATCTGAACAATATTCACAGGAAAAACAATCGTTGCAGGGATGTTTTTTGCAGCAATTATTCTTTTTTTCCGGCACATAAACTTTTCCGGGCAATCCTGGTATCTCGACAAAGGGCATAACCACGTCCTGATTAAAGTAATTTTTTGCTTATATTTACATATTATGAGTTCAGTACTTTTCTAATAATTTTTGCTAATTTTGATAAGACTAACGGCTTATGAGCAAAAGCCTTTATACCCATTTGCACTGCCTTATCCTTATCTATTTTTTTACTAAATCCGGTCAAAAGGATAATGGGAATATCCGATCTGATTTTTATTAATTCGGAACTCAATCTATCACCTGATAAATTCGGCATTGTCATATCGGTTATAACCAGATCAAATGCATCCGGATTCGAACGGAACCTGTCCAATGCTTCAAAGCTGCTGGTCATAGCGGTAACCTTATATCCTAATCTTGTCAGTATTTTTTTACCCACATCAACTATAGAACTCTCATCATCGACAAATAGAATTTTTTCAGTCCCTTTTGGTATTGAAACATCCTTATGAGACTGGGTTTGCCCATTATTGGAAACAATGGGCAAATATATCTTAAAGGTTGTCCCTATATTTTCTTGGCTCTTAACTGTAATTTCTCCTCCATAACTTTTGATGATACCATGAACCGTTGACAAACCAAGCCCAGTACCCTGTCCTAGCTCTTTTGTGGTAAAATAAGGATCAAATATTGAATCAAGAACATTTTTAGGAATGCCAGTACCCGTATCTGACACCTTGATTAATATGCTTTCACCACCTTGCACACCTATGGTATCCTCAGTCAGGGAAGGAAATACCTTGTCTTTTATATTTAGTTCTAAAATACCACCCGCGTCTTCCATGGATTGAATCGAATTTGTACAGAGATTCATAAACACCTGATGAAGCTGAATTGAATTTCCCATGATATAAGATGAGGTATTAAAATGAGTTCGAATTTCTATGGATGAAGGTGTAGTAGATTTTAAGAGTTTCACAACCTCTTTAGCCATCTGATCCGGTCGTATACGAATAATGTCTTCATCTGCTTTTCTTGCAAATGTCAGTATCTGCTGAACAAGGTCTCTTGCTCTTTTTCCGCCATTGTAAATTTCATTTAAATTATCCTCAAGAATGGATCCTTTTTCAACGTCGTCAAATGATAATTCCGTGTATCCGATAATGGTAGAAAGGATATTATTAAAATCATGGGCGATACCACCAGCCAGGTTACCAATAGCTTCTATTTTTTGTGATTGCCTAAGCTGCATTTCAAGTTGTTTTTTGTTTTCTTCAGACTTTTTTTGTTCGTCAATATCCAATACCATACCAATAAATTGAATAATTTCTCCGTCATTGCCCCGGACAGCTGAAACTGTTAATTCAATCCATTTGATATCTTTGTTTTTAGTGACATATCTTTTTTGTAACCGATAGGTGCTTAATAAACCGTCCTTTATTTTATTAAAATACTCGAGCTCATTTTCAAGATCATCCGGAAAAGTAAAATTGCCAAAATTCATCCCCAAAAGTTCTGCTCTCCCATAACCTAATAGTTTTCTAAAATCTTCATTAAAGTCTTCCAGTTCACCCTCATTATTGGCTATAACGATTCCGATATGGGCATTATGAAAAACACTTTTAAACTTTTTCTCGCTGTCCCGCAAAGATTTTTCTGCTTTTTTAAGCGCTGTTATATCCGTTGCAATGTGTATTGCTTTTTCTAATTTATTTTTCCCATCAAATATAGGAGTGCATGAAATAAGATAAGAGCCACCAAAATTTTCAATTTCGATTTCACCGGTTTGCTTTTGATTTGTGTTTATCAGATTGCACATGGGACAATTATGGACGGGTTTATCTAAACCGTGAAAGATTTCATAACATTTCATTTTTTTAAGTTCATTTTCAGAAACTTTGCTTGCATTGATTGCAGCTAAATTTGCATTTAAAATATTATACTCATTATCTATTATGAAGGCAGGATTGCCTATGGCCTGAAAAATATCTTTCCATTCCTTTTTTGAGTCTCGAAGCTCAATTTCAACTTTTTTACGTGTTTCGATTTCTTCTTCAAGTTGGAACATTTTTTTTTCAAGTTTATTGACAAGCCTTTCACTGTATAGCTTGTAATCTTCGTCTTCATCTTTCACCAATGGCTCATGAGTAGGCAATGATTTTTCCAGTGATTCTTTTAGGACCGTTTGAATTTGTTCTAAAAAGAGATCCGGTTCCATGGGTTTTCTGATGAACTTATCTGCACCCAAGGAAAGGGCATATTCTTCATCTTTTTGATCTGTATATGTTGCTGTATAAAAAACAAATGGAACCTCCTTTAAGAGATCATCTTGCTTCCATGCACGGCATAAGGTAAAGCCGTCCATTACTGGCATTAATATATCTGATATAATCATAAAAGGAATATCTTTTCGGGCTTTTTCAAGCGCTTGTTTTCCATCCTTAGCCGTGGTCACATGAAAATTTTGACTTTTTAATAATACTTCGATCAAATATAAATTTTGATCATTATCATCAACCACTAATACGGTATTACCATTTGCCATGTTTAATCCTTTTTGTTGGGTAAAAAACGCTCAATTTCTGACATAAAAGTATCCGGATTAATGGGTTTCTCAATATAGCCTGTACATCCGGCTTCAATGGTTCTTTCTTTGTCCCCGACCATTGCATAAGATGTCACGGCAATGATGGGAATTTTATTGGTTTTTAGGTTCGATCTTAATTGTTGTGCAATCTGGTATCCATTCATATCAGGTAGCTGGATATCTAATAAAATCAGTTCAGGTATTTGTTGTTTAGCCAGATCAATTCCAGTTAAACCATCATTTGCCTGAAGTGTTTCATATCCATTTTTTTCAAGCAAATAGGTGAATAGATACATGTTCTGTTCATTATCCTCTATGATTAACACTTTATTTTTCATATGGCTCACCTTTCTTTTATGGGCAATGTGAAAGAAAAGGTGCTTCCTTTGTTTTTTCCATCACTTTGCGCCCAAATTTTTCCACCTAACAGCTCTGTCAATTTTCTACATATAGACAATCCAAGACCCGTGCCTTCATATTTTCTGGCAAGACCGGTATCTGTCTGATGAAATGTATCAAATACCGTTTCAAGTTCATCCTTTTTCAAACCAATGCCCGTATCTATTATAGATATTTTTAACTCATCAACGTTTTTGGTATAAACTATTTTTACAGACCCTTTTTCAGTGAATTTAATCGCATTATTGATAAGATTAATAAGAATCTGTTCCACTTTTTGGCTATCAGTTTTTATCTGAAATGTGCTATCAGGTGTCTCATAGGACAATTTCAATTGCTTCTCATCTGACAGGGGTTGTATGGTTTGGACTACTTTTTCAAGTAATTTTACAAAATCGATATCTTCTAATTGTATCTTTACCTCACCTGCTTCGATTTTTGAAAGATCAAGGATATCATTAATAAGCCCTAATAAGTGACCAGCACTGTTTTTAACCATTGTCAGTTGTTTGGTTTGTTCCTGATTTAAAGCCCCAACGATCCCCTGTAACATGATCCCTGTGAAGCCAATGATTGAATTTAAAGGGGTTCTAAGCTCATGGGACATACTGGCAAGAAAGATGGATTTTAGACGGTCTGCTGACTCAGCGTTTTTTAAGGCTGCCTGAAGCTCCTGAGTTCTTTCACCCACCTGTTTTTCAAGATCATCTGCATAATTTGAAATTTTCTGGTAAAATAACGCATTCTCCAAAGCAATGGCAACCTGTTGCGCCAATGTTTCAAGAAATTCACTTTGTTTGCCAAAATCTCTTTTCGTCAATGACCCCACACCCATTACTCCGATAAGCCCTTCTTTACCTTTAAGAGGTATGGATGCAAACGATTTAATCCCTGCATTTTTGCATTCTGTCCAAGTACATCTTTTGTCCGCCATGATATTAACAGAATATATCGACTTCTCCGTGCTTGCAGCAAGACCACATAAACATTCACCCACTTTATGAAAATGCTGGTTCACGTTTATTAATCCATTGATTTTGTCATGTGCCGGTTGCGGGATTAGCTTGTCCCCTTCTCTTAAAAATATATCTGAGGTATCTGGTGAAATTGAATTGTTAATCCCTTTCAGTGCAGATTGTATCACCTGATCAATAGACAAAATTTCACTGAGACCTTGCCCCATCTCATACAATGACTTTAATTCGTTAGATCTTTGTTTAATGGCATCTTCAGATTGTTTTTGTTTTGTAATATCTCTTACAATACAGATGACCTGTGTCTGATCTTCCAATATTAACGGACTTAACTTGATTGCTATGGGAAACTTTTGCCCATCTTTTTTTAAACCCCATAACTCTAACCCTTCTCCCATGGGTCTTGTATGCGGATTTTTAAAATATTTACTTCTATGGTTTGTATGAATAGTTCTTATTGATCCAGGCACAAGTATGTCATGCCATTTACCGATGAGTTCATTGGGTGAATATCCAAAAATAGTCTCAACTTCTTTATTTGCAAAAAGGATATTCCCATGGATATCTACTAACAGCAGGGCGTCCGGAGCTGATTCTAAAAGCCTTCTTACCTTTGTTTCACTTGTGCTTAATTCGTTTTGAGCCTTTTTTCTTTTAATGTTTTCAGTTTCAAGCTCTCGTGATCTGCGTAACAACACAAAAAGGAACGCCCCTAAAAGAAAAGAAATAATCCACGCATCCCATCTTTTATGCGTTTTAAAAAAATAGGGTGTGGGCTGATATGCAATCATCCATTTTTTATCCACAACAGATATTGTAGATTTCAATGTGATATCACTTTGTATTTGGGCACCTTTTTCTTTATCCGGTGTATGGGTAAAAAGGATATCATTATTTTCAATGCGGTCTGATTCATATATCGTATATATGAATTGATTATGAAATAAATCATGCAAAGAGGTATTGACTAAATCATTGATGCTGAAAACACCTGAAACAAATCCTTCAAGTGTATCCATAACATTATCATTTTGATTGGCCGGCTTTGAATAAACCGGTACAAATATTAAGAATCCATATCCATCCTGAGCATCTTGGACCAGCCTTATTTTATCTGTTGCTGTTGGCTTGCCGGTCTGCATGCAAAGATCTAACGCTTTTTTTCGCACAGGGTCAGAACCCAGATCGTATCCAAACGCCTTTTCATTATCTGGGAAGGGTTCCACATAAAAAACCGGAAAATATTTATCTCTTTTTGAAGCGATAGCCATCACACCCTGGTTGTTTTTCTGGGTGAAACTAAAATTTGTGTATCCATCACTTTTTGCCTGGTTCTCAAACAAAACCCTTTCTTCTTTTTTTACAAAGGGAATCCATTCCAAAGCCTTTATGCCTTTGTGCCTCTTAAGAATTGGGGTCACAAATTGTTTAAACTCTGATCGATTCACTTTTACACTTGAGTGATAAAAATTTTTAATCGCATGGAGATTTTCTAAATATGTATTTAATGAATATTCAAGACGTTTTGTCATGATTTTGGTTTTTTGTTCAAACTCAATTTCTATTTCTCTTTGGTTATGAGCCGTGAGCGAAATAAAAACAATAATAATTAAAATCAGGGATAGGATGGCTGGAATTATTTTTAATTTCTTATTCATAATTGTCCCCTCAGATTAACAAAATGAAATCGTGAAATCATTTTTATCTTGATATTTTTCTTATCACACAAATCAAACAAATATGAAACAAACTTATTTGAAGACCACGAAATGGAAAAATTTTTTATATAATCAGCCAGTCAGGATACTGATTTTATAAACTTATGAATGTGCATTGTCAAGCATTGCCCACCCCCCAAATCCACCACCTAATTTTTTATAGACCCCTCCAAAGGAGATTCGGGGGATTTTTTTAGGGCCGAGGGCTTATTTCAGTGCGACTTTCCCTTTTTGTGTCTCAGTTCTTTGATATGCCATTAGACTATGCACTTTTTA
>JABIYQ010000202.1 GCA_018702715.1 Desulfobacula sp.
AAAAACCTAAAAAGAATGAGCGAAGCGAATTAAATGCGTATTTTAAAGAAAATTACTACAAAAAAATAAATTTAATTTAGGCGACAACTTGCTTGACAAACACCGGGTTTGATGAATTTATTTACAATAGATAATGAAAAATGTGATAAAGACGGTATTTGCGCCATTGAATGCCCTGCCCATATTATTGAAATGACAAAAGAAGGACCAGTACCCATAAAGGATGCCCAGCAGTTTTGTATCAGGTGCGGCCATTGCGTGGCGGTTTGCCCAAAAGCTGCTTTCAGTCTGGAATTTCTTTCGCCGGATCAGTGCATGCCCATTGAAAAAGATCTTGTACTTAATGCAAATCAAGTGGCGCATTTTTTAAAATCCCGCAGGTCTGTGCGGCGATACAAGAAAAAGCCGGTACCAGAGGATATTTTTGAAAAAGTGCTGGCGATTTCCAAAATTAAAGTATTACAGAGCTCCTAAAAGAAATGATCCGGATATAAGGTATCATGTTTAAGAATATATCCATACTTGCAGGTTCTAAAGCCATGGACATTATTCAAGATGAGGGACTGGATATGTCCCGGGTAAAAGTTATTGCCGGTGCATCAGGCTCTGCAAAATTTCTGGTATTAACAGGAATTGACAGGGTGTTGATGTCTTTATTTGAAGAACGGACAGATCCTCTTTATCTTATCGGAACCTCAATAGGTGCATTTCGAATGGCTGCCTTTTGCTTTTATGGATCAATTCCCCATGACAAGCTATGGTCTGACACCCTCTAATTTTAAATCAGCATTATTATCTTCAGGATCAATGCCAATAGCAATGGAGGGAGTTTCAACTATTGAGGGAGCACCCGGGCTTTTTCGGGATGGGGGAATCCTTGATTATCATCTGGACATCCCATTTTTACCAGATGGGGACGGCCTTGTTTTATACCCTCATTTTTATGAAAAGATTACGCCCGGATGGTTTGATAAGGCATTAAACCGAAAACCTTGCAACGGCAACATGGAAAATGTTGTTCTTGTTGCACCATCAAAAACTTTTGTGAAAAGCCTTCCCTATGCAAAAATACCCGATAGAAAAGATTTTAGTACTTTCAAAGGAAAAGATATTCAGCGTAAGGTCTATTGGAAAACCGTTCTTGAAAAAAACAAGCAATTGGGGGAAGAATTCTTTGAGGCCATACAATCGGGAAAAATAAGGCAGATTGTAAAACCCCTGTAAAAAAAGAATTGTTCCAAAGCATCATGAGGTTTTATTGTTCGCCGCGTTCTTCCAATACATCTTTTAGAACAGACAGGGCTGTGTTTGCCGCAGGCACACCACCGTAAATACTGGTTTGAAAAATCACTTCTGCTATCTCTTCTTTTGTGCAGCCCACATTCAGAGCCGCATGGGTGTGAAGCTTTAGTTCATCTGGTTTTGAAAGAACAGTTAACGCGGCCACTGTAACCAGTTGCCGTGTCTGATGGGGGATTTTTTCCCTGGAATACATCTGGCCTGTGATATACAAAGACATGTCTTTTGCAAGGTCTTTATCAAAATGTCTCCACAGATTGTAAGGTTTCTCCTCTTCTTTAACAGTGGAAAAATATAGTTTCGCGGTTTCACCGGTTTTTTTAGCGATTTTTTTTGGGTCCAACTTTTTCTCCTTTATAAAAAGACATGAACAATAACCTCAAAAATTAAAAGGGGTTATTGTTCATGTTGTTTTTTTATCTATTGGCTTTTCTAAACCCAAGCTGATCCAGCGCGATGATCCATTTGCAGATATTTGTAGAACCTTCAACCATGGAATAGGTTGGGGCGTCCCTATAGTATCTGGCAACAGGATATTCTGTGGAGTATCCATAGGCACCCAGAATTTTCATGGCAAAGTTGGCAGATTTTGTTGCAATTTCCCCTGCCAGATATTTTGCAATGGCCACATCACGACCATTGTTTAATTTGCCCTGGTCTTTCGCCCATGCCGCCTTGTAGACAATCAGACGGGCAGCTTCTATTTCCGCCGTCATCTGGGCGATCATGTCCTGATTCATCTGGAATTCACCGATTTTTTTCCCAAATTGTTTTCTTTCGTTACAATATTTGGTGGACACGTCAAGACAGGCCTGGGCAAGCCCTACACCACCGGCAGCAGCAGACAGTCTTGTCTGGTTCAAAGATGAGAACACTATCTTTGCTCCGTCACCGGGTTTGCCCAGAATATTTTCTTTGGGCACTTTAACATTATCAAGGAAAAGTTCTCCTGTGGGTGAGGAGTGTGAACCCAGTTTGTCAAGACCTGAAGTCTTAATTCCTTTAAAGTTTTTAGGCTCGATAACAAAGGCGGAAAGCCCTTTTGATCCTGCGGCTTTATCAGTGTAAGCATAATAAAGGAGAGCATCTGCATAATTGGCATTGGAAATCCAGGTTTTGGAACCGTTTAATAGCCAGTGATCTCCTTTATCTTCTGCAGTAGATGCCATGGCCATAACATCTGAACCTGCATCAGATTCTGTAATGCCGAATCCACCAATATATTCAGCAGTACACAGTTTTTCCACATATTTCTTTTTAACTTCATCATTTCCATATCTGAAGATGGTATAGGCACATCCCAAGACCTGCATGTTGACCTGGACTCTCAGTGAAGACGATATTTTGGCAAGTTCTTCCGTTACGATCATGGCAGCCAGAAAACCCATGTCTTCTCCGCCGTATTCTTCAGGGATAACTGTTCCAAAAAATCCTAATTCTCCAAGGGGTCTCATTACTTCGTCAATGGGAAGATAATGTTTTTCATCCCATTCATCTACATATGGCGCGATCTGTTTTTTTGCAAAATTTCTGATTTCTTTCTGGAGCATCTGAAGCTCTTTTGATAATTGAAAATCCATTATTCCTCCTAAACGGTTATCCTAAAATGTTTTACATATACAAACATATGTTTCATATCATAAGTTGTACGATTAACTAAAATTTGATAGACTTGTCAAGAAAAAAGTTAAAATATAGCTAAAAAATAGCTTGACAAAGAAGTGGATTTATTTCATCTTTAAGCGGCATTAAAATGCTGTTTTGTCATGGGAAACAATAGGTTTAAAAGGGTTATTCTAAGGCTGTCTTGTTTAATTCGGATCGGCCGGTTGAATAAAGGGCTATACAAAAAAGAAAATGGACAATTTCATATCATACAGAGAGCATAAAAAATGAAGCCCTCTGCAGATACAAAATTTGGTTTGCAAGGTATTGATAATTACTCAATAACAAGAAGAAGCTGTTTGGTGGCGACTTTGTCATCCACTTTTACATCGACTTGTTTTACCTTGCCATCAGCTGTAGAAACAATTGGATTTTCCATTTTCATGGCTTCAAGGACCAAAAGTTCTTGCCCCTCTACCACATCATCTCCTTGTTTTACATGGACCTGGAAAATTGTACCGGGCATGGGGGCTAAGATTTCTGTGCTCATTTTGCTCTCCTTTGTTCAAAACATATTAAATTTTTTTCTTGCCAGAAAAAGATTTTTTCTTAAACAAGACAGTTTTGGTCTATACTTAAAGAAAAGTTTAAAGTCAAGTGGGGTGTTCCTTCTTGGCAGGATATTGGATTTAAGATTTATTAATAAGCGATTAACTTCCTTTTAAAGGGGGTTATAGATTTCAAATAATAATTTATTATTGCACCGGGAGTAAAGAATGAGACAATATTTTGAAAAAATGACAGAATTTGGTGTGGCACTTAATAAAGGGCAATTGCTAAGTTCAGAAGGAAATGTAAAGAATATCAAGGAAGTGGAAATCGGGATCGATGTTGAAGTTGAAAAAGTAAAAAATGCTGGAATGCCAACTGAAAAAATCAATGCAAGGGGTGCAATGACCGTGTGGCAGCGCCTTGAATATCTTATTGATCCGGGTACATGGAATCCCTTACATACTCTTTTTAACCCCGAAGAAAATGTTGAAAACACCACCAATGTCATTGATGGCCTGGCAAAGATTTCCGGCAAATGGTGTGTTGTTGCAGGTTTTGATAATAAAGTCATG
>JABIYQ010000370.1 GCA_018702715.1 Desulfobacula sp.
AGCATATATTCTGCTGCCAAGCCCCATGTCCGGATCAATGACTGCCAGACTTGGAAAAATATTGAATTTAACCGAGAAAAGACTGATCAGAATATAGGCGATGAAAAATTCGGGAAAAGAGATAAACGAGAGGGTGGTTGTTGAGATCAGCTTGTCAAAAAAAGTGTTACGATAAAATGCCGCAAGCATACCCAAAAGAATGGCCAGGGGAATGGCAACCACGGCCGTGGACAGGGCAAGAAACAAGGTGTTGCCGAATCGCCAGCCGATTAATCCCGCAACGGGTCTGCCATTGGCAAGGGAATTGCCGAACTCACCATGAACAAAATCATTGAGCCAGGCAATATAACGAATATGCGGGGGCAAATCAAGTTTGAGTTCTTTTCGGAATGCCTCTACTGTCTCAGCCGTAGCTCCTTGACCCAGAACGGTTTCAGCCACGTCCCCAGGCAAAGCCTCCACTCCGATAAAAATAATAAGCGAGATAATAAATACAGTTACCAGGCTTGCTCCAGTGCGTTTGAAAATTAACATTAAAACATTTTTCATTGCCTATCCTTTTTTTCCCCTCTTTTCGTCAAACCTTTTGGACCTACACATGGCCGTAATATTCTCTTGCAACTGATATTGAGTAGGCAAAATCCAATAATGTCCCCCAACTATAAATCGGTAGATCAACTGCTCTTTGTATTGCTCTGGCAAATGGTGTCATTCCGGTACATTCCAACAATAAGGCACCAATACCAGGATTTTTACCAACAAAATCCTTTGCCATTTCAATAAGTTCTTTCTCATTTGTTTCGTAATCGGCCTCTGCAGGACCTAAATCATGATTCCACAGACTTTCAAATTGCGTAATCATATACTCATCTCTTGCTCCAGCGATTACAAAGTTACTATTTAAATCTATATCCACGGCCTTTAGATGTTCATCTCTAAGATGCTTTTTTTCCGCACACATTATTCCAATAGATTTTTGAGAACCTATTGATTGCTGTATCCAGGAAAATTGTATCAGGCTTGACATAAAAGTGGGGATGCTGACGTGTTCTTTTACATCTTTTTGAAAATATGCAAAATACCCACACTCAGTGAGAATGGCCCTGCATCCCATTTTTTCCAACTCTTTGGCTGCATCTAAAATGGGTTTCCTGCAAGGATTCTTATCTTCTCCTCTAATCAGGATTTCACAGTCAATATTTTTTACGACAGAGTATTGTATTGGATAGGGGTAGCCACTTGGATTTCTTGGGTCTCCTGGAAAAGCCGGATATACCTCATCCAATATCATGACACCTAAGCCCATTCCACAGCCCAGTTTGCCTTTTCTCGCTCTTATGTAATTAAGACCTGAATCTCTGCAATGGCTATACATATTTATCTCCTTCCTATATTCTCTAACAAAAAAGAATAGTGGTAGCTTTTTGATTAATCTTTTTCAGGCATTCATTTATTCATTAATGCGATCGCTTCTATTTCGATTTGAGCGCCCTTAGGTAAGTTTGAAACTTCCACACATGATCTTGCAGGGTAACTTTCTTTGAAATATTCTGCATAAACATCATTAACCTCTGAAAAACATCCAATATCAGTCATAAAGATCGTTACTTTTATAACATTTTTCATGTCAGAGCCCAATTTTTCAATGACCGTCTTTAAATTTTCCAATGAATATTTTGCTTGTATTGCCGCAGTTTCGCCTATGATATTTCCTGTTTCTACATCAATTGGCAATTGTCCGGATGTATACAGTAAATTCCCAGCTGAAACTGCAATAGAATATGGCCCAACTGCAATAGGGGCTCCTTCTACACTACCAAATGTTTCTTTCATAATAATATCTCCTAATTTATCCCAACCATGATAAGGCCGGGACTATTTTCTATAAAAAGTCTAAAAAATTATTGCCAAACGATAGATGCAACTCGCTGAAAATTTTTACCGAGTATACCCTCTACCTCATTTGTTTTGAATCCAATACCAGTTAAAACTGCAGCAATGTCAACAATCTGGGAAGGACCGGCATGTTTAATATCCGGGGTGTCGTAGCTTTGACCCGGTGGCCAGAAATCAGGTCGTGTCGCCAGGATAGCGCTGACATCAATGTCAAGCTGGGGTGAATAGTCAAAACCAATCCCCACATGTTCAGACCCGACAAGCTCACTAATATAACAAATATGCCGTACGATCCTATGAGTATTAATATCATTATTACCTAAAAAAATGCCCATACCATTGATACCGATAACTCCACCGGTTTTTGCACAGGCCTTGATCTGATCGTCAGAGATGTTTCGCTGATGCTCACAAATTGTACTTGGATTCGAATGAGAAAACACAACAGGTTTTGTTGAGTGCACCATTATATCCATAGTGGTTTTAAGGCCTGCATGGGAACAGTCTATTATTATACCAACTCGGTTCATTTCTTTAACTATGGTTTTACCAAAAGTGCTCAAGCCTATATCTGTATCATGACAACCACCCGCTGCTTTATTGTTAAGGTTATAAGCAAAAAGCATCTGCCGAACACCTAATCCATGATAGAGGCTGAGCATATTAATATTACCACTAAGTGCATTCATACCTTCTATATCGAATGCAACAGCTAGTTTGCCTTCTTTCTTAGCAATTACGACATCGCCCATGTTACATGCCAGGACAAACAAATCATTGTTCTTCAAAACCCAATTACGATATGCAGCAAGCGTTTCAAGTGTTTGATTCATACTCATCACATCAAAACCGACATTGATGCTAACATAATTAACACTATTTTTACGCCATTCATTTAGAAGGGTAAGATCGATTTCATGATTTGGGAAAACTCCTGCATGTGCGTCCCACACAAGAGTCTGAGCACATAATTTTTTTATTTCTTCAAGATTCATAGAATTATACAAATAACAATTCGCCTCCTAAGTAATTTTATCATGTTTACTTGCTGGCAAATACAATTTGCCGTCGAAAACCTTTGTTGCAACTCCTCCTACCTGCAATCGTTCAATCATTCCAGCATTCATCGAAACAACCGATCGGATAGAACTGGGACGGTTTATCTCAAGCCCTTGTTCTGCTAAGATAATAAGCTGTTCACCAGCATCTTTGCGCATTAAATTATGACGAATCAAATAACTGGTCAACGCTGCGTTGGTGGTGCCTGCAGCAGCAGATTCAGCTACGCCAACAGCCGGACAAAAATCTCGCACATGAATATTATAACCGGATTGTTTTACCTCTTTACAAAAAACTGCAACAGTCTCTATTGCATTATCAAAACAAAATTTTTTCAAATTGGGAAAATCAGGTTCTATACGGCCCATGACATGAAGGCCATTTACCGGCACTATCAGGTGAATAAAGTCACCATGTGCAGATTCAATCGGTAGTGAATTGTCAAAGTCATCTGATCTTATACTCAACAACTTTGCCAACAATTCTGTATCAAGCCTACTATTGTGAAAACTCGGTGGGTTGATATCAAGCATTACAAGCGCACGACCATCTTCACGTTTGAAAATCTCCACAGGAGAGATGGACGAATTGATGCGTAATTGTGCCTCTATCCTATCACGACCCTGCCAGTCCAAAATACCCATTTCGATCATACGAGTCATCAAGCAAATTGTGCCATGCCCGCACATGCTATATTCCTTCTCTGTTGACTGGAAGCGAGCGGTTATAGAATGATCATTATGATCGGTTACAAAACAAGTAGCGGGGAAACCTAGTTCACGTGCAATTTTTAGTCTGGTATTGCTGTCTATCCAGGCAGCATCAGAAACAACACCAGCTTGGCTGCCACCAAAAGCATTATCAGTGAATGCGTCATACAAACCAAATGGAACTGCTAACATCTTTTATATCCCCCTATTAAAGCTGATATCTTTTATGATATTTTTCTTTTTTTATATTTCAGAATTGATATTTTTTGCTAAAACCACCCCTCATCAAATGTTTGCATTATCATTAATAGATAAGTTTCCTTAGTATTGTTAATGAAATTTCTCGATTGAAATTGTCATATGCATGTTCAAATCAATATATTCAATCTAATATAGATAATAATAATTTATTATTATGATAAATTATTATTATTAAATCTGCTTGTCAATACTTTTTTAGGATTTTTTTTATGATTCAGTCATCTTGACAATATAGGATATTTTAATAGTCAGTATACATGGTATAAATAATGACGAAAGAATATTAAAATAGGGTCATGACTTCCAAAAGAAGGAATAGGTGGTCAAGGCATAGGCAGTAGCAATTATTATAACGTGAAGTCATGATTTTTTTATTAAAGCCCTGTGCAAACGGTTCATCCCCACATCAATGATTTCAATGGGAGAAGGATCAATTGTTTCAATGTCTATGGTATTGAAATAAAAAGGAAAATCTTTCGGAAAATCCCTATTCAGCCAAAATGCCAAGATTGGCATTTTGGCTAAATAGGGTGATATTGTTTTGCCTGGGAAAAATCTCTTTTGCATTACCCCAGATAGAGTTTTAAAAAAATATTCACCACGGCCAGGGCAAAAAGAGCTGGAAGCAAAATGGTTTTCTTTCTTTTTGATGGTTCTGCAATCAGGCCTGTCAAAGATAGATACACCCTGTTGATGCCAAAATAAAGCCCGGTGAGCAGCAAAAGCCCCTGGATCAAGGGAACGATTTCCGGGTGAAAGGGGTTAAAACTTACATGGGCGGTTCCGAAAATATCCCATCCATACCCCAGAGGATCTGACAGCACATTGAGAACATAGGAGTAATTGACCATTATGGAAGGCAGGCTGAAGGCTATCCAGGCAAAGATGCCCACAGGGATCAACA
>JABIYQ010000114.1 GCA_018702715.1 Desulfobacula sp.
AACCCGTTAAAAGAAGTTATCTCAAAGCCCTGTCTGATGGATATTTGCAGGAGGTTAAGCGTTTAGCATCGAAACAAATATCCATCAGACAGGGCGGTTTCAAACATAAAAGCCGAATAATTACACAATTTATTGTATTTTTTAATTTTCGTTGTCAAGGAGAAAAACAAAATACCAGATAATCCAAGATCATCTCATGTGGTTTTTTTATGATTAGCCCCATACCCGTTCCGGGTGGCTTACCTTTCCATCGCTGGATGGAAAGAGATGAAAGGCTCTATGGTCGACACAACTTGTGGCGGAAAAACTCGGTCCCCTCAAACAGTTCCCGCCACTTCACGCTTTGTCCACCAGAGCCTGTAACAGCCCTTTCCAAAATGCTCTGTAAAGGAAAACCACCCGGAACTAGTTGCTGTGCCAACCATTAAAACCGTATTTATAGTGATTTTGATTTTTATCTATTTTTTTGCTATTTTCTAATTTTTGGACCCCGGCATTAAAACTGACAAAAGGAAACAGCATTAATGAACTATAAATTTGAACCCAATGAAGCGTTTGCAAAAAACCTGGATAGCGAAGATATTCTAAGCAAGTTCAGAAATAAATTTTATATACCGGAAGATACGATCTATATGGATGGAAACTCCCTGGGTCTTCTATCAAAAGATGCTGAAAAAAATATAGCCCGGGTAACAAAAGAATGGAAACAAACTGCTATCAAGGGATGGTTGGCTGGAGATAAACCCTGGTTTTATCTTCCCGAAGAAATCGGGAAAAAGTGTGCCCGGATTATTGGAGCAGATGAAAATGAGGTCATATTAACCGGTTCCACCACTGTTAATATTCATTCCATGATCAGTACATTTTACAATCCCCAGGGCAGTCGCACAAAAATTTTAGCCGACGAATTAAATTTCCCATCTGATATTTATGCACTTAAGGGACAAATTCAAATAAAAGGGCTCGATCCTGAAAAAGAACTTATATTGATAAAGAGTGAAAACGGCCGCACCCTTGATGAAAAGGTAATTGTAGCATCCATGACCAAAGAAATTGCATTGATATTTCTACCGTCGGTTCTCTTCCGAAGCGGGCAATTGCTTGACATGCAATACCTTATCAATGAAGCCCATAAAAGAGGAATTTTAATTGGATTTGACTGTTGCCATTCAGCCGGCGTTATTCCACACAAATTTAGTAAGTGGGATCTGGATTTTGCAGTTTTCTGTAGCTATAAATACATGAATGGAGGTCCTGGAAGCCCGGCTTTTTTATATATAAACAAAAACCACTTTGATAAAAAACCTTTATTATCCGGATGGTTTGGTTGTGATAAAAACAAACAATTTAATATGGATCTTGAATTTGAACACCAAAGAAGTGCCGGTGGGTGGCAGATTTCAACCCAGGGCTTGTTAAGTGCTGCCCCTGTTGAAAGCGCGCTTGAAACCATACTGGATGCAGGAATGGATAATATTAGAGAAAAATCAAAAAAAATAACCTCCTATCTTGTGTATCTTGTTGATGTTTACCTGTCAAAAAAACCTTATAATTTTATAATCGGGACACCACTTGATCCGGAAAAAAGGAGCGGCCACGTTGCAATCGAACACGAAGAAGAAGCTGTAAGAATAAGCAAATCACTTTTAAATAACAGGATTATCCCTGACTTCAGGCCGCCCAACATTATCAGGATTGCGCCGACACCACTTTATAATACCTATCATGAAGTCTGGGAAGTTGTTCAAACTTTGAAAAAAATAATCGATACAAAAGAGTATAAAAATTATTCAACAAATAGAAAACCAGTGGCTTGAATCAAACAAAAATAAAAAAAACTTTTCCCTTGATTTGGAAAACAACAACTGATATTGAAATTCAGCATACCATACAGTATGGTATAAATTTGGGATGAGAATATGAAAAAATTAAATAAGGTTGCTTGGTTTGAACAAGGTTTTAATATCCTTAAAACCTTTGGTGCTGCTGACCTTACCATTGAAAATCTCACCAATAAGTTAAACAAAACCAAGGGTTCATTTTACCATCATTTTAAAAACCGGGATGACTATTTTGAAAAACTTTTGGGATTCTGGGAAAAAAAACAAACCTTTGATATTGAAGAAATCCGTAAGCAGGAAAAATCATTTGAAGGCATAAATTCAACCCTTTTGAAACTTTCAAAAAAGAATATGGACCCGGATATTGAAGTTGCGATCCGAGCATGGGCCCTACGAGATCCATTGGCAAGAAGCTTTCAAGAAAGAATCGACAACCAGCGGTTGGGATTTTTGCGCGCCATGTTTTCGCTGATGACCGATGATCCTGAACAAGTCGAAATGATTTCTCTGATTCGTTATTGTTTTTATATTGGTTCTCACCAGCTTATTCCGTCCATTGATGAAAAAATTTACAAAGAAAAAATTGCTGCATTAATGGAAATGTTTGAAACATATGTTGAATTGAATAAATCCAAAAAACTACAAACAGGAACATGAAAGAACAAATAGGAGGATTGAAAATATAAAAACCGAATTTTAAGATAAAAAAAATCACATATTATATAAAATTTTTTTAAAACATTTTATCCATCATTCAGGAGAACTTTAGACCTTTAAAAAGCTTTAAACAAAAGTTGCTAATTGATCCTGTATATACAAGGTAAGCATGCCATTTTTATGATGTTTTGAAGTTTATATAAATATTTTTTTTATCTTGATTATCTTTTTTTGCTTGACTATAGGAATCCTTCTTTTTATAGTTGCAAAATTCATTATTGAAGTTGTAAGTATGTTGTACTAAACAATAATTTTAACTGGAGGGGATTACAAAAATGAAATCTTTTTTTAAGGCTTTAGCACTTGCATTAGTATTATTGATTGGCATTACCGCACCGGGCTTTGCCGGTGACACAATCAAACTGGGTTCTGGTGGCGTTATTTCCGGTGATTTGGCACCCTATGGAATTTCTGCTGTAAGAGGTGTTGAGATTGCAATTGAAGACATTAATGCCAAAGGCGGAATTCTGGGCAAACAAATTGAATTGCTGGTCGGTGATGATGTATGTAAACCTGAAGTCTCAGTAAATATGGCTACCAAGCTTGTATCAGACGGTGCACAGATGATTGTCGGCCATGTCTGCTCCGGTGCCACCATCGCTGCAAATAAAATTTATAAAGATGCCGGACTTATTGTTGTCTCCCCTGCATCCACCAATGATGACCTGACCCTTAAGGGTGAACATCCAAACTTTTTCAGAACAATTTCCTATGATGGTGCCCAGGCTGCCCTGATGACCTCATATGTAAAAAATGATCTGAAAGTCAAAACTGTTGCTCTTATCCATGACAAAGGCGATTATGGAAAAGGCCAGATGGAACTTGCCAGAAAGCTTTTTGAAAAGTTAGGCGGCGTTGAAGTTGTTCTTTTTGAAGGAGTGACAACCGGCGCTGTTGATTATTCAGCCATTGTACAGAAAATCAAAAGATCTAAAGCCGAAGTTACCATGTGGGGCGGCTATCATTCAGATGCTTCTAAAATTGTGGGTATGATTAAAAAGAAAAAAGTTAAAACTCAATTCTTTGGCGCTGATGGAATCATCGGTGACAACTTTGTACAACTGGCCGGCAAATATTCCGACGGTGTTTATGCAACCGGTCCGAATGATACTTCCAACAACCCCCTTTATAAAGAAATTTCCGCCAAACATCAGGCAAAATTTGGTGAAGCTCCCGGAACTTTCTTCCATAATGGTTATGCATGTGTTCAGGCTCTTGCAGCTGCTGCAGAAAAAGCCGGTTCCCTTGATTATGACAAAATGAGAGCTGCCATGATGGAAATTAAAGTCGATTCTCCATTAGGACCTATCGGTTTTGATAAAAACGGCGATGTAATCGGTGCTGGATTTTCTGTGTATCAAGTTCAAAATGGGAAATACACCCAGGTTAATTAATATCTGATATAAAAATAAAAACAGGAGCGTAAGGGTAAACAAGTATTACAGCTCCTGTTTTTATATGTATTAATTTTGCTTAAATTTAACAAAGTTTAGGAGATAATAATTAATTAACATGCGTCTGTTAAAAATTTTAATAAGCTTGGCAGTTGTCGGAATACTGGGTTTTTTAGGTATCAAAGAGATCGTTGCAGACCCTGTCTATTTTTTAGAACTATTCTTAGGCGGCCTTACAAGGGGCAGCATATATGCCTTGATCGCTCTTGGGTATACCATGGTTTATGGTATTATCCAGTTGATCAACTTTGCCCATGGTGAAATCTATATGATTGGAGC
>JABIYQ010000268.1 GCA_018702715.1 Desulfobacula sp.
ATCATCACGAATACTACAAATCTCTTTTTTTAACCATAGCTTACAACAATTCCCAGGGCTGACAATTTTTCGAAACAATGTGACCCCCAGTCCTATATAATGCCAAGCAAATTGTAATTGCAGCCTTATTTATTAAACTTGTATCAATACCTAAAATTACAAAATCTCTCCTGACAATATTAGATCACAAAAGTTCTCCTTTTTTCACCTTACCAAAGGAGGTCTTGGAAGCATACTTTTAAAACAGGGATTGTTTTATTTTAACCCGAGGTTGTTAAAAAACCGTTTATGTTTCATCCGGTATAAATTTTTGTCTTCTTTAACCAGGTAGAAAAACCGATTGTTATCATCATCGCAACACTCAAACAAGCCGGTATAGTCTTTTTGGTCCATGACATCACAGACACGGGATACATCATCATTGAATTTTCTACAAACCGATACCCAGTCTTCCTGTTTTGCACCTTTCTTAACGGTGATTTTTTTGGATGTTTCTTCAAACTCCACCTGGATGGATCTCATTGTATTTCCCCCAAACCATAAATTAAGTGAACAAGAATTAAACCATTTGAAATAATCTTAACAAAAGACAGCAAATGATGTAAAACAAATTATAATAAAGATTCTCTTGTCTTAAACAAATGACTAAACCAAAAAACAGGCCGTAATTATCCATGCCATGTCAAAGAAGGGGAAAATATAAAAAATGAACTTAAATGAAATTTTATAATACCTATATTTTACCCAGGCTCACACACTGGGTTTGCTCCGGCAAAGAATTTAAAAATCAAAGGGCAAAAGTTATTCCGCACGCCCGGGGAAGAGTTCTTGAAATAGGCATTGGGTCGGGATTAAATTTACCTTTTTATAATCCTTCAAATATTGATTTTGTATGGGGTCTGGACCCTTCAAAACAATTGCAGAAAATTGCAGAAAAAAAAGCAGGTGTTTTACCATTCAATGTTGAATTTATAGGTTTGTCCGGTGAAGAGATCCCCCTTGAAAAAAATTGTGTTGATACTGTGGTTGTAACCTATACTCTTTGCTCAATCAAAGATGTACAAAAGGCTTTAATCGAAATGAACCGGGTTTTGAAACCAGGGGGGAAATTAATTTTTTGTGAACACGGAAAAGCACCTGATGATCATATTTCCCGATGGCAAAACAGGATAAATCCCATCTGGAAAAGTGTAAGCGGCGGATGCAATCTTAACAGGCCAATCCCCCGTTTGATTGAAAAGAGTGGTTTTAAAATAAACAATCTTGATATGGCTTATATCGGCAGATTTAAACTTGCAAGTTTTAATTATTGGGGTATTGCTGTTTTAAAATAAACCTTGCCGGCCAGCAAAAGAAAATAGTTGTGTCATATTTATTTTTTCTCCATATCATCAGAACCATCCCCAACAAGATTTTTATTGTTCAGAAGGACGATCTGTTCTGTACTGGAATTTATCGATAAAGGTTTGTGCTTCAGCTAATTGTTGTGGCGATAATTTTATGGCCATAAGACTTGCATCTTTTATTGCTAATTTGTGACCTTGCCCGGCAGCCAAGCCAGCCCAGACATATGCAAGTTTATCGCTTTGGATCACCCCTATGCCGTTTGCATACATTGTCCCAAGAATGAGCTGGGCTTCCGCATCTCCCTGTTCAGCCGCTTTTTTATACCAAAAGGCCGCCTGCTCATCATCCTTTTGCACTCCTCTACCTTTAGAATACATTATTCCAAGGTTAATCCGGGCGTTGAGATTTTCTTGTTCAGCGGATTTTTTATACCAAAAGGCTGCCTTAATGTCATCTTTTGGCACGCCTTTACCTTTTGCATACAGAATGCCAAGATTAAACTGAGCATCTGCATCTCCCTTGTCAGCGGCTTTTTTGTACCAGTATGCGGCCTGCTCATTATCCTGAGGCACTCCTTTGCCCATAAGATACATGTGCCCAAGATTAGCCTGATCAGATGCTTTCCCCTGCTCAAGCGCCTTCTTGTACCAGTAAGATGCCAGGTTTTCGTCTTTTGGTACGCCAATGCCTTTAGAATGTATAACCCCAAGATTGAACTGGGCCTTGACATTCCCCTGATCAGCGGCTTTTTTATACCAAAAGGCCGCCTTAGTATCATTCTTTGGCACGCCTTTACCTTTTGCATACAGAATCCCGAGATTAAACTGAGCTGCCGGATCTCCCTGATCCGCTGCTTTCTTGTGCCAAAAGGCAGATAAAGTATCGTCCATGACCGAATCGTTGTCTTTGTTATACTTAACCTTGAGATTTTCCGAACCCATAATTATTTTTTTTTCAGGCACTTTCTCCTGTTCTTTAACAGGTGCTTTGTCAAATACTTTCTCCGGTTCTGCCGTTTTTCTCTGATCATCTATGCCCTTTTGTTTAGCGATAAGTACTTTTTCCAGCTCAGTCTTTTGCCCTTGTTCATTTAGTTTCTCTTGTTCAAGTAATTTTTTTTGTTCTTTCGCCCACTTTTGTTTAAGGGCTTTTATCCGTTCCCTTGATTTCTCTTTGAGCGATACTTTTCTCTTAACAGGTATTTTGTTTTTGCCAATTACTTTTTTAGCTTTCCCAGGTGGAAAAATATTGGCAGGAACAAAAAGAGGTTCTTTTGATGGTTTTTTGTCCTTTTCTTTTGCAGCAGACAGATCTTTGGTGATAGTTCCAGGTACGATTTCGTCCTTTTGAGCTGGAGGGGTCTGAAAATTGCTAAAATAGTGAATCCCATTTTCAACCCAATGATAGGATTGAGCATATAAAATGCAGGGGAAAAAAAACAAAAAAATATATATATTTATTTTTTTCATGGCCTTATGCTAATTCAATCAAACATTACATAGTGTTTGAACAAAAACTCACCCATCTACTGCGTTGCTGCAAAAATTTGAAATCCTCATGTACAGGAGTACACTCCGGTTTCAAACTTTCTTGCGCCTTGTATATGGGCAATTTTTCGCCCAAACACGGGTCTCCGGTCAGGCATTACATATGTTAAAATGTATAATATTTTTTTTAAAGTCTGTTTGACCATTAATCGGTTATCAGGTTAATGTCATTTTCTAAAATAACCTCCATCAGTTGTTTTGGAGGTTTTTGATCAGTAATCAATGTATCAATCTCTCTGATGCTTCCAAGTTTGACCATTGCATTTCTGCCAAACTTAGAATGATCTGCAACAAGAAAAACCTTTCTTGAATTTTCAATAATTGTTCTTGCCACATGGACTTCCCTGAAGTCAAAATCAAGTAGTGTTCCATCAAGGTCAATGCCGCTGATTCCGATAATTCCGATGTCCATTTTAAACTGTTTGATAAATTGAACAGCAGATTCTCCTGTGATCCCGCCATCTTTGCTTCGTACGATACCGCCTGCCACAATGACTTCAAAACCCTCATTTTTGCTCATAATTGCTGCAACATTAAGATTATTGGTGATGATTCTCAACTTTTTATGATCGCACAGAGCATTGGCAACATACTCGGTTGTGGTTCCGATATTAATAAAAAGAGATGATTTGTCCGGGATAATAGATGCTACATTCATGGCAATTTTCTTTTTTTCTTCAAGGAGCAGCTCTTTTCTATGCCTGTAGGCAACATTTTCGACGCTGGAAGAGGGCCCGGCACCGCCATGATACCTTGAAACATATCCTTCGTTATCAAGAAAATTGATGTCCCTTCTTATGGTTTGCGGTGTAACATTATAAAGTTTTGACATTTCCTCAACCGTGACAAATCCATTTTTATTTATCAACGAAATAATATTTTCATGCCTGTTGCTGATAGCTTTTCGTGAATAATTCATTTCTTAAATATTCCGCAAGTCTTAAATAAGTTTATGATTTTAATAATGCTCAAAATATACATACCCGAATCATTGATCTGCTGCAAACCTTAAATGTCACACCCAGTCAAAAGATCTCTCAATGGCTTTTCCCCATTTGGAATACAATTGTTCACACTTTTTCCGGGACATGGAAGGAAGCCATGTTTTCCCCTCTGACCAGTTTGCCTTTAAATCATTTATATCATTCCAGAATCCAGTAGCAAGCCCTGCAGCATAGGCTGCTCCCAATGCAGTTGTTTCAATGACTGTCGGTCGTATAATCGGTACGTTGAGAATATCGGATTGAAACTGCATTAACAATTCATTCAATACCATTCCCCCATCAACTTTTAGCACCATGAGATCCACCATTGAATCTTTCTTCATTGCTGTGACGATATCCCTTGTCTGGTAGGCGTTTGCCTCAAGGGCCGCCCTTGCCAGGTGACCTTTGTTTACAAATCTTGTAAGCCCTGCAATAATGCCCCTTGCGTCTGATCGCCAGTATGGGGCAAACAGACCTGAAAATGCCGGCACAAAATAAACATCGCCATTATCATCCACTGTTTTTGCCAGATCTTCTATCTGGGCCGCTGATTCGATAATACCCAGATTATCTCTCATCCACTGTACCAGAGCTCCGGCAATCGCAATGGATCCTTCCAGGCAATATACTGCTTTTTCATTGTTGATCTTATATCCGACTGTGGTCAAAAGACCGTGATTCGATATAACAGGTGTGGTCCCTGTATTCATCAATAGAAAACACCCTGTACCATAGGTGTTTTTCGCTTCTCCTTTGGAAAAGCAGGTTTGACCGAAGAGTGCTGCCTGCTGATCACCAAGCGCACCGCAAACAGGTATTTCTCCTTTAAAAGGGCCATCCTTTTGTGTTCTTCCCCAGGTATTACTGTCAATGGAAGGTTTTATA
>JABIYQ010000374.1 GCA_018702715.1 Desulfobacula sp.
ATAAACGCAACTATGCAAGCCTGACCCCTTATATAAGGGATTTTTAAATGAAAAATAAAAAGAAAATAGACAAAGAACGACAAAAGTCCTACGACAGTTTGCCCCCAAGTGTTAAAGACAATTTGACTGAAGAAGAAAAGCAGCTTTTTCTAAATGCGGAAGAATGGCCTGAATCTTTGTTTGAAAAGTTAGAAGAATTTATTATCAAAGAATAGGCGATTGATCTGTACATTCCTTTTTTTTGTCTTCAAGGTCTTCCCATCTTTCATACAGGGTCTGGGCTTTTTCTTGTGATTCTTTGAGCAGGGAACAATAGTTTTTCATTTCTTCAGGATTTCTGATTATTTCAGGCTGTTGAATTTTGTCGGACAATGATTCGATCTTTGCCTCTGCTGCCAGGATTTTTTCTTCAATATGGTCTAATTCGTATTTATCCTTATATGAAAATTTTTTGGAAGGCTGTTTTTTATTTTCTTTAGATTTTAAAATTACTGATTTTTTAATTTTTTTGGGTTTTTCACTTAATGTTTTGCGAAAGTTCAAAATTTGATGGAAATCTTTAAAAAATTTGGCATCTGCATTTGGGTCAAGATATAAGATTTTGTGACAAACTTTGTCCATAAGGTACCGGTCATGGGAAACAATAATCACAGCGCCTGGAAATTGGCGGATACTGTCCTCAAGAACTTCTAAGGAGAGAATGTCAAGATCATTTGTGGGTTCATCCAATAAAAGGAGATCACAAGGTGTGAGCATTATATTGGCAAGAATGATCCTTGCTTTTTCCCCGCCTGAAAGACTTTTTACAGGCATATCCAGCTGATCCGGCATAAATAAAAATCGTTTTGCCCAGGTAACAATATGAATGGACCGGTCATTATAATTAACACTGTCGCCACCACCCGGGTTCAGGGCTTGTTTTAATGTTAACTCAGGATTTAACGTTGAACGGTTTTGATCAAATATAGATATTTTTAGATTTTCAGCCCATTTAACCTTACCTACATCAGGTAAGGTTTTTTTTTCAAGAATAGATAAAAGTGTGGATTTGCCAGTTCCGTTTTCTCCTACAATTCCAAGACAAAATCCAGGGCCGATTTCAAAGGTAATGTCAGAAAACAGTTTTTTGCCTTTAATATTTTTAGCAAGATGACGGACACCTAATAATTTTTTGGTTTGTCTGCCCGTAGCCTGAAAGTCAATATCCATTGTGGCTGTCTTTTTATTTTGGTCTTTTAAGGTATGCAATTCTATTTTTAAATTTTGAGCCTGTTCAATTCGATATTTTGCTTTTGTGCTTCTGGCTTTAGCCCCTTGCTTTAGCCAGTCATCTTCTCGTCTCATTTTACTGGATAAAGAGGATTGCTTTTTTTTCTGTGCAATTAAAAATTTATGCCTTTCTTTTTCAAATGTTTTATACCGGCCCTGGATTTTAAAATATCCGGAAGGATAATATTTCCCTATTTCCATTACATTGGAACAGATGTTTTCAAGAAAAGCACGATCATGGCTTACAACAATAAATGAAAATCTGGCAGTCTTTAAAATTTCTTCAAGCCATAAAATACCATTAATATCAAGATGATTGGTGGGCTCATCCAATAATAGGATATCGGGTTGGGAGCAAAGTGCGCGAGTTATGGCAAGTTTTTTAGCCCATCCGCCGGATAAAGTTTTTGATTTTACATTTGCATCTGTAAAGCCGCCTTTTCCCAGTGAAGTTTGAACAATTTTATGCCGCTTTTTTTCATCAAACAAACTATTCTTTATGCTGTCATATAAAATTTGTTCCACTGTTTGATCCGGATTAAGCTGATCTTCCTGGGAAAGATAAATAACTCTTAAACCTGTTTTTGTAATCAAGGTTCCTGTATCAGGCTTGGCAATATTTGCAATGAGCTTTAAAAAAGTGGATTTGCCGGACCCGTTCATTCCAATAAGTCCCAGCTGTTCATTTAATTTAAAATCTATAGAAAGATCTTGAAAAAGGGTATCATCACCATAGGTTTTTGAAACATTTTTTAAACTGAAAACAAGACTCATGATGGCTGTTCTTTGTTGTCGGGTGGATGATTTATCTGCCTGTAAACCCTGACCATTTTGATTGGAAAACTTATGAACAAAGTTAAACTGATCAATATGACAAAGCTTGCTGCAAAAAAACTCATCATAAAACTGAAGGGATCGTTAAAAGAATATGATCCTACCATCATGTCAATCCCAAAGAATAGAAAGAAGCCTGACACAAAGGTATAAATAATTTGGACCAGCCACCACGTATGTTTCATATAAATAAAATTTCCTTTTCAAAATGCAAGGGGATTTTTAAACAGGGCAATTCTACAGTGTTGCCATCAAAAAATCAAATTCATTTATAAACCAGAATTTTAAACCATAATTTAAAATCGGTTGATTTGTATTAACAAGGCATTATAGTGTCTTTAATTAGTGATTGAACAAAAACTCACTCATCTGCGGCGTTGATGCAAAAGTTTGCCAAATTATAAATCGGGCCTCATGTACAGGAGTACACTCCGGTTTCAAACTTTTCTGCGCCTTACATATGAGCAATTTTGTGAGCTTTGCTCCTCTACGATCCTCCCAATCACGGGTTTCCGGTTAGTCACTAATTAACAGACAAAAAAACAGGAGCGCTATCATGAGAATCCTTGTTGTTGAAGATGATTTAAAAATTGCCCAATTTATTTCTAAGGGCCTTAAGTCATCCGGGTTTGCTATTGATCATGCCTCAACAGGTAATCAGGGTCTTGAAATGGCTTTTTCAGCGCCTTATGATACGCTGATTGTAGATATCATGTTGCCTGAACTGGACGGCATATCCTTAATCAAAAAGATCCGGGCAAAAAGAAACAACACCCCGGTCATCATTTTAAGTGCCAGAAACCGCGTTGATGACAGAGTTAAAGGTCTTCAGGCAGGTGCAGATGATTACCTTACAAAACCCTTTGCTTTTTCAGAACTTCTAGCAAGGATACAGGCATTGATCCGGCGGGTTGGGAATGTCATTGATCCTGTCAACCTTTCATATGCAGATCTTAGCCTTGATATCTTAAAGCGCCAGGTAAAAAGAAAAAATGAAACTATTGAATTGCAACCCCTTGAATTTTCCCTTCTGGAATATTTGTTGCGCAATAAAGAACGGGTTGTGTCAAGAACCATGATTATGGAACATGTCTGGGATTACAATTTTGATCCAATGACCAATGTTGTAGAAGCTAGAATCTGCAGGCTCAGGGATAAAATTGATAAAGATTATGAGCCAAAATTAATTCATACCGTTCGCGGTGCAGGATATGTGTTGAAAGAATAATGAATTATAAACTCTTTAATACAATCGCCTTTAAATTAACACTCTGGTTTACAGGAATTTTCACCATTTGTTCCGGGTTTGCCTTTGTATTATTCTATTTTCTTGCCACACAAACCATTCAGGCTCAAGTCGATCAGGAACTTATGGATAATGTCTCTAAATTTTCTGCTGTCATTCGAAGAAATGGTTTGATGGGTGCAAGGGAACTTGCCGTTGTAGAAGCCCAGGCAGCCGGAGAAAAAGTTATATTTTTTAGACTGTTATATCCAACAGGAGAAGTGTTTGCATCTTCCCACATGTCCTATTGGGAACAAGTTCATGTGAGCAAGAAAGGTTTACAGATTCTTGTCTTGAATAAAAAACCCATATTTGAAACCATTCTCATCCCATCAACCAAACAAAAAGCAAGAATTCTTTACAGTTATGTAGCTTCCGATGCGATCTTACAAACTGGAATAGCAATGGATTTTCCAGTTAAATTTTTATCAGCATTTAAAAAGGTTTTTATTACTGCAATGGGATTAATTATTATTTTTTCCGCTGCATCAGGATGGCTTTTGATTAGAAAAACCTTAGCTGGTGTGAAAACCATAACACGAACTGCTCAAAACATAACAGGCAGGAACCTTGAGGCTAGGGTTGCCCAAACAGGCAATAAAGATGAGCTTGATCACCTGGCTACAACATTTAATGCCATGCTGGACAGAATTGAAGAACTTGTAAAAAATATCAGGGAGATGAGTGATAATATTGCCCATGATTTAAAAACTCCCATTGCAAGAATCAGAGGCTTTGCCGAGTTATCTCTTATTCATGAGGAGAATATGGAAGATTTTTGTGCTATGGCTTCAAATACGATTGAAGAATCAGATCGTCTCCTGGACATGATTAACACGATGCTGGTGATTTCAAAAGCCGAAGCTGGTGAAGGGGAATTTGACTTTAAAAAAACTAATCTTTCATTAATGATTAAAAATGCTTGCGACCTGTTTGAGCCTTTGGCAGACGATAAAAATATTAGGTTTGACACGACAATTGAGGACCAGATATTTATTGTTGCAGATACAAAAATGCTTCAAAGGGCATTTTCCAACCTGTTAGATAATGCAATTAAATACACGCTTGAAAACGGAAAGATAAATGTTATTGTTTTGAAAGATAACAATTGTATTATCATTAGAATTGAAGATACGGGAATCGGTATTGCCAAAAAATATTTAGAAAAAATATTTCAAAGATTTTACAGAACCGAATCTTCCAGAACAAGACAAGGCACAGGCTTAGGCCTAAGCTTTGCCAGAACCATTGTCCGTCAACACAAAGGTGAGATAATAGTAACCAGTTTTCCTGGCAAAGGATCAGTTTTTGAAATTACATTACCATATCGTAATCCTGGGGTCATTTAATAGTCATATTTATGGGTTATTATACAATCATTAGGAAGTTTAATTTAAAAATTTATTGGAGGTTGTGATGAAATTAAAATATAAAATACTTTTTGCTGTTATTGTTGTTGGCCTTTTAACC
>JABIYQ010000387.1 GCA_018702715.1 Desulfobacula sp.
AGGGTTTGTGTCCCAAAAGTTATGATGTCCTTTGTCTGGGAAGGATAGGTCCCCGACAATAGGGTAAATTTTGAAAAAGCGGGATGTTGATGAACAAATTTTGCAATATCATCGTCATTCATAACTGCTATTTTGGCTTTACACAGCTTGAACAATTGTTGTAATGAAGAATCAGGATGCACACCGATATGTATCATTGCATCTATGTCGCCATGACAAAAAGCCATGGTATCTTGAGACTGAGAATCTGAAATTTCCGCCACCTGACTGAAATCATTTTTTGACCACGCCTTGGCCGATAAAATCGTGTCAAAGAAAAGACGCTGAAGCGAGAGCGGGGTTCCTATATTTATCCTTTTACCTTTGATATCTGCAAGTCTTGTAATATGGGTATTATTCCCCGCAACAAGGCTGACCGGAACGTCATAAAGAGGGACAAGAATACTTAAATTTTGATAATTAATGTCAAGAAACTCGAAATTTCCAGTTTTATTTATTGCATCATACAGGGTACGTGAATCAATCAGTGCAATATCCAGCGATCCCTGGGAGAGATTTGTAAGATTATGAATATCCCCGGATCCAGGTACTGCCTTGCAGTTAATATCCTTAATTCCCTGGTTGATAACCCTTTCAACTATGCGACCGCTAAAATGAGAAAAAGTCCCGCGTTCATGTGTGCCTAAAATAACATCAAAAGCTTTGGCAGGAGTGAGATAAAAACCCAGGATTAAGAGTATGACCAAAGTTGACCAAATTGACTTTATGGTTTTGTAGGTGATCATAATTGTTCTCCCAGAAATAATAATTGCTTTGATTAAAATTTACAAAGAGGCATTAGCCACACAAGTATTTTGTGTGGCTAATACTTTGCCTGTCTGTCTATAAATTAATAGATTTTAACTTAAAACATTGCGTAGCCGTAAAACTGAACAATCGGCATTTTTAACTATTTTCTGGGCACAATTCTGTGAAAACGCCTCATTGATCGACCGTCGGTGGTTGTGGTAAACCACAATCAAATCCGCCCCCCATTTATCAGCTATCTTCAGAATTTCTTCATAATGTTTGCCCACCAATACCATGTGGGACACCTCTACGCCCTTACAGTTTTCTTCAATAAATGTTTCAAGGGATTTTTTAAAATGATTCCTTGCCTCATTTTTTATCGCCTCTGTGACAAAGGATGCCACAATGGGCATGGAAAAACCCGGCATCACACTGACAATCCGAATCTGGGCACCACTCAATGATGCCAGCTGGGCGGCATTGTCGTACACGGCCTTAGATGTTTTTGGATAATCAATGTCAATGGGAACAAGTATCTTATTAAACATAGGTCTCTCCTTTTAGGTTGCGGCAAAACCGTCTCTGCGTCGTTTTTGAAGCACATAAATCAGAGCCAGAAGCCCCAGGGCAGGAAAGTACAAGAGCTGCTTGGGAGGCCTTTTTGAAGGCATTTGTACCAATATAACCTCCTGGTCAAAATCCACACCCATCTTTTCTGCATTACTGCCAAACATAACATTGTCAACCAAAACCTTCTCATCTTCAGTTCGGACCTCAAACCCAATCTCACTCAATCTTTCAATACCTGATTTAGCATTGCCCACAGACAGCATCATGGCCTTGGTAAATTCTTTTCCTTTCATGTTTTCCCCTTTGATTTTCAAACGAAGCATGGAGCCTGGCTCCAGATTTTCAACGATCTGAACCAATTGGGTCCCGGGTTTTTCCTCAAAGGGCGGATAAACCTTGTCCCAGAAAAATCCTGGCCGGAACAGGGTAAAGGTCACCAGCAGCAGAACAATAGTTTCATAAAACCGGCTCTTTGTCAGGAAAAAACCCTGGGTGGCGGCTGCAAATACCAGCATTGCAATCACGGCAGTAATCACCACAGTGACCAGATGGAACCAGGTACCAATCCCGATCATCAAAAGCTCTGTATTAAAAATAAACATAAAAGGCAGGATGGCGGTCCTGATATCATAGGTAAACCCCTGAATACCAGTACGGATGGGATCACCACCGGATATTCCGGCTGCCGCAAAGGCAGCCAACCCCACAGGCGGTGTATCATCTGCCAGAATCCCAAAATAGAACACAAACAAATGCACGGCAATCAAAGGTACAATCAACCCGTTTTGTGCACCCAATTCAACTATAACCGGTGCCATCAACGTAGACACGACAATATAGTTAGCTGTTGTGGGTAAACCCATACCCAGGATCAGACTGATGACAGCTGTAAAAAATAATATCAGCATAAGGTTTCCACCGGAAATAAACTCCACAAACTCGGTCATGACCAGACCGATACCGGTAAGGGTTACTGTTCCGACAACAATACCGGCGGCAGCCGTAGCCACACCAATGCCAATCATGTTTCTTGCACCCGACACAAGGCCGTTAACAAACTCATTAAATCCTCTTTTAAAAGAAAATTCATCCCCTTTTGTTTTTCTTATAAATCCCTTTAGCGGCCGCTGAGTCAACACAATAACAATTAACAGCATAGTTGCCCAATAAGCGGATAAGGATGGTGAAAGCCTTTCCACTGTCAGGCACCACATCAGGACAACAACAGGGAGTAGAAAATAATATCCTGCCTGGGCTGTTTCACCAAGATTTGGTAATTCATTGATTTCATGGGTGGTTTCAAGTTCCGGTACCCTGCAGGCAAGCCATGTCAATATAAAGTAAGCG
>JABIYQ010000320.1 GCA_018702715.1 Desulfobacula sp.
AAGAAGAGATTGGCAGTGAAGGCAGCAGCGGGGCAAAATCAAATTTTCTTGAGGATTTTATGTCTGATCTTCTCTTTATCCGCGGGCAGGATATGGGTAACCGCAGTCTTAGAAAAGCCTTGATCAACTCATCTTGTCTTTCAGCTGATGTGAATGCTGCCATGGACCCTGATTTTAAAGGAGTTCATGAAGAGATGAATGCGGCAAAACTGGGGTTCGGGGTCTGCATGACAAAATTTACGGGAGTTGGCGGAAAATCCGGATCAAGTGATGCCAGTGCTGAATTTGTGGGCAAAATCAGACAGATATTTAATAAAAACAAGATTGTCTGGCAGACGGGGGAGCTGGGGAAAATTGATGAGGGCGGCGGCGGCACCGTTGCTAAATTCCTTGCTAAATTCGGGATGAATGTCCTTGATTGCGGCCCAGCAGTTCTTTCCATGCATTCTCCTTTTGAAATATCAAGCAAGGCCGATGTGTATATGACCTATCTTGGATATAAGGCTTTTTATACGGATAATGATTCCGACCATAATTTTGGCCATGATTCTGGAAATAATTTTGGAAATGGCAAATAAAATAAACCGCCCTGCTTGTAATTTTTTTTTAATTACTTGTAATTTTTTTTTAATTGTCTGTGTGATTGGATTATTTTTTTGCTCTGGCATTTATGCTGAAAATTTGAATGCTAAAAATTTGAATGCGGGAGTCGTTCTGGCAGACGACCAGGGCAATATCCTTTATGGTCAGAACAGAGAAAAACCTTTTATCCCGGCATCTATTTTAAAAATTTTTACCAGTCTATCCGCCCTTAATATTCTTGGACCAGACTTTCATTTTTCAACGGATTATTATGTTGATCCGGATTCAAAAAATCTTTATCTCAAAGGATTTGGAGATCCTTTATTGATATCTGAGGTCATTGAAACGCTTTGCCTTGAAATCATTTCAAAAGCAAAGCCGGGCCAGATCCAAGACATTGACACTGATATTGCCAATTATATTAACAATTATATCGTCAGGGATATTATTTTGGACCACACGTATTTTTCAGATCAGATTCAGGTGCCGGGCAAAGGACGGTCGCTTAATCCCTATGATGCTCCTGTGGGGGCTTTATCTGCCAATTTTAATACGATTTTGTTTCAATGGGATAAGGGAAAAAAAAGATTTGCCAGTGGGGAGTCTCAGACGCCTCTTTTGCCTGACTTTCTTGGGGAGATAAAAAAAACCGGGTTAAAACAGGGCAGGATTGTTCTTTCAAAACAGCAGAGTTTGATATATCCAGGGCTTCTGGTTAAATTTTTTCTTGAAAAAAACCATATTGCGGTCACAGGCTCTGCGCGGTTGGGAAAATTTGAGGAGGAAAAAGGCGTGAAAAACACTTTTTTCTCTCCTTTTGATATAAAGCAGGTTGTACAGAAATTATTAAAATATTCCAATAATTATATGGCAAACCTTGTTTTTCTTGCCATGGGGGCAAAAACTTATGGACCCCCGGCCACACTTGAAAAAGGAGTTAAGGCCGTCAAGATGTTCTCAAAACAGCGTCTGGGATTTGATGATTTTGTCCTTGCGGAGGGCTCCGGTCTTTCAAGATCAAACCGGATCTCTTGTGACCAGATGTTAAAGGTTTTAATTGAGTTTATGCCTTTCCACGGCCTGCTAAAAAAAAAAGATAACGACTTTTTTAAAACAGGAACCCTTTCCGGTATCCGAACCCGGGCAGGCTATATTTCAGGAAAGGATGGACGACTTTACCCCTACGTCATCATGGTCAACCAAAAAAACAAAGGCTATGAAGGCATCCTAAAAAACCTCATCCGCCTCGTCCCCCAATAATTGGGGTCAGGCTTGCATAGTTGCGTTAACCTCTGTAACCTCTGGGGTCAGGCTTGCATAGTTGCGTTATCGGGGGACAATGTTGTCAATCCTGGCTTATTGTCTTTATTTCCTCAATCAATCGTTCGATTTTTTCCTGTACTGCGGAAAACTTTGTTATTTTATCCCTCAGATTTGTAACCTGTCTACTCATGGTCGATTCTATTGTAAGGGTCTGATCCTGCCAAGTTCTTATTTTTAAAAAAAAATATTGACATTTTGTAGCTTAAAAGCTACTTTAGATTAAATGAAAACCACTGAGAGAATCATTCAAGAATACATCACCCGGGAAGGTAAAAACTATTTCAGAGAATGGTTTGAATCCTTGAAAGATGTCCGGACCCAGGCAAAGATTGATGTAAGGCTTGGAAGATTGCGCCTTGGTAACTTTGGGGATACAAAGGGCTTGGGGAAGGGTGTATATGAATTGAGAATTCATTTTGGCCCTGGATATCGCATCTATTACGGCCTGGAAGGGAATAAAATTGTTATATTACTTTGTGCCGGTGATAAAAACAGCCAAAAAAAGGATATCAAAAAGGCAGTTGCCTTTTGGGAAGAATACAAAGGAGAAAAATGATGGCCACTGTAAATTATCAAGAAGGACTTTTAAAACGACTACAGGACCGAGAATATGCCTCCGAATATCTGAATGAAGCATTAAAGGAAGGCTCCCAGGAAACGTTCATGCTGGCGCTTCGGGATGTAGCAAAGGCTAAAGGAATAACCCTTGCCGCCAAGCAAGCAAATCTTAATCGGGAAGCCATGTACAGGATGTTATCAGAAAAAGGGAATCCCAACCTCTCAAGCCTGAATAAATTGTTGGATACCCTAGGGCTCACATTGAGTATCGGAACGAAAGAAAGTGCTGCCTAAGCGCCATCAGAAGACAGGGTCTGACTCTGGTAAGTTTTTACCTCTGGGGTCAGGCTTGCATAGTTGCGTTATCGGGGGACAATGTTGTCAATCCTGGCTTATTGTTTTTATTTCCTCAATCAATCGTTCGATTTTTTCCTGTACTGCGGAAAACTTTGTTATTTTATCCCTCAGATTTGTAACCTGTCTACTCATGGTCGATATCTCCTTTTCCAAATATATGGAAACATCTTTGAGGGTATGCCGTGTGTGATCAACTGCAAGTAATGCTATTACTGAACGTGCTTCTACTACAGGTCTGCTTCTATTTTTGCCGATTATGTTTTGACTAAAGGTATTATATTTTTCAGCAACCAGGGCCGTCAGTGTATCAAGGCTTATGTTTGATGCAGATTGATCATCTGCCTGATTAAGAGCCTTGTGGACAAAATGGTCACCCCCAAGTATTCGTCCCTGTGTGCCGCCTTTTCGCAACAATTCCAAACGGTCTATTTCTATTGGCTGTCCCATGAAATGAAGATAACTAATCTTTGCTGCTTCTTGCGTCTGTCCAAACAATTCAAGTGCCGGGTCAACGCAAAGCCAGTGTGAGGCTTTATCCGACGAAAGGTATGCACGATGACTGCTATCCGGATAATCTTGAGGGTCGTTCACTAACTCGGCACGCACGGGATTGAGATGAATATATCTGATGATCTCAAGAAGATATCCTTCGCGCTCGACCAGGATAGCCCTGTAGCGCCCTTGAAACAGATGCCCAACACGATCATACCGATGGTTAAACCATCCCGTATAGCGCTGCGAAAGGCTCTGCATCATTTTAGACAGCGGGGTGTCTGACACCTGTAGCGCCATGTGTACATGATTTTTCATCCAGCAATAAGCACACAGTCTTAAGTTGTGCTTTTCCAGCCCCTGGCTGAGGATCTCTTCAAACCGCCTGATATCATCTTTACCATGAAAAATGGTCTGTTTAGCATTTCCGCGCAGCATAACATGGTAAAATGCACCAGGGTAGTGGATACGTAATTTTCTGGCCATACCCCCTCCTTCAAAGCTTTTAAGGAATCATGATCTTTTACCCGAAGAAATTAAAACCATAACTCCCATATAAAACGATAACGCAACTATGCAAGCCTGACCCAATTAAACACTTTAATTGGAAAGAGTGCCATTGATTTATCAATACTGGCTAATGAAAGATTTTCCAATTTGGATTGAGCTGCCAGCATCCGGTCAAAGGGATCTCGATGGGAAATATCCCAGCTTCCAGCCAGTTGAGCATGTTCAGGAGTAATATCCAATGGTTTAAATCCTGCTTTTATAATCCATTCCGGAACATTTGCCGCTACTGAAGAAGCTTCAGGCAGTTTCCCCAAACGAAATTTTGTAGCAATTTCCCAGACCGATGCTGAGCTCACATATATTGGATGATTAATATTTTGGATGTAATTTTTAATTTTAACCGGTAACCGAACGTCATCAAAAAGCCACCAAAGAAAAATATGTGTATCAATTATCATTAAGTTTTATTCCCAGTTTTGAAGTTCTTTTTCAGGTAGAGGTTCAAAAAAACCATCTGTTACATTGCCTTTGGCAATACCTGCTATTCTTGTGGTAACTTGTTTTAAGGGGACTAATTTTGCATAAGGCTTGCCAGCTTTTGCAATAATAATTTCTTCCCCCGAATGTACCCGGACCAGTAATTTTGAAAAATGGGTTTTTGCATAATGGATATTTAATATTTCCATGATTTACCACCTTTTCTTAGCTTTAGTCTATTTTCTTTAGTCTATATGATTAATTAGATTGCGTCAAGAAATGTCATATTCTTACCAGGCTTAACAAATGTAAATATTCTTAAGTCCCGATGACAGTGGTTTGTGGATTTGATAGAAATTTGATTAGGAGATGTCTGATCCAATAATAATAGTTGCTCCCTCCTTAACGCAACTATGCAAGCCTGACCCCACTAAGAAATGGCCCAGTCCTCGACTTTCAATTTGTGGATCCGACCGAATTCTTTTACATTATGAGTGACAACTATGAGCTTGTTTGCCATAGCAATAGATGCGATCTGGGTGTCTCTTTCACTGATCACCCTGCCTTCTCTTTCAAGTTGCGACCTTATAACAGCATATTCCCCGGCCGCTGCTTCATCAAAAGAGTACATGCCCAATAACGACGATATATGTTTTATTTTTAATCGCCTTTCTTTCTTTTTTATGGAGGATTTCTCTATTCCGTACAATATCTCAGCCAGGGTAATGGTTGATAAAAATAAATCTGAAGGAACTTGTCTTTTAACCCGGTCGATCACTTGCCTGTCACCCCACATCCAATAACTGATGATATTTGTATCCAGCAGGTACATATCTCTCCTGGTTAATCCAGACTAAAGTTTTTTGATGGCAGAGCTTCAGGTATTTTAAAATCTTTATCCGTGAGGAAAACATCCCAGAAACCCTCCGGCCATTTGCTTCTTTCAAGCGGTTCAAGTATTACCTTATCACCCTTTTTGCTGATTTTTACTTCACTTCCCCTGAAACGAAACTCTTTGGGTATCCGTACGGCTTGCGATCGGCCATTTTGAAATATTTTTGCTATTAATTCCATGGTCTACCCCCTTTTTATAGCATTGATATATATCAGTATATACCATTTATCAACAAAGTCCAATATATTTGTATTTGGGGTCATGTATTTGGGGTCAGGCTTGCATAGTTGCGTTATTTCTCCTTAACGCAACTATGCAAGCCTGACCCCAGTTAATTATTTTTCGATATAGGCGTAGGCGCTGTGGTTGTGGATGGATTCAAAGTTTTCTGCACTCACGGAAAACCAGGTAATATTTTTATCTGCCATTAATTCTTTTGCCACATCCCTTGCAATATCTTCCACAAATTTGGGGTTTTCATAGGCTTTTTCCGTGACAAATTTTTCATCCTGTCTTTTTAAAACAGAAAAAATATCACAGGAAGCTGTGGCCTCCACAAGATTGACAATTTCTTCTATCCAGATAAACTTGTCAAACCGGGTGCTGACAAGTACTTCACCGCGCTGATTATGGGCACCATATTCACTGATCTCCTTTGAACAGGGGCAAACAGATGTGATGGGAACGGCAACCTTTAAAATAATATCTGTTTCATTTTTCCCATTGGAAGATCCTATGATGGAACAGGTATAATCCATAAGTCCCTTGGAATTTGTCCTTGGAGATTTTTTCTCAATAAAATAGGGAAAGGTTATTTCAATATGAGAAGATTTGGCTCCGAGAATTTTTTTCATATCTTTTAAAATATTGGTCAAAGATTCCAGGGATACTTTAGCTCGAAACAAATGCAAAATTTCAACAAATCTGCTCATATGTGTGCCCTTGCAATGATGGGGCAGATCTACATACATGCTGATCTGTGCAACAGTGGATTGAAGCCCGGTTGTTTTGTCTAAAACCTTGATCGGGTATTTCAAACCTTTAATCCCCACTTTATTTATGGGAATTTTGCGAAAATCCGGTTGATTTTGAATATCTATCATTTTAAATATCTAAAAGATAATCAGTTGCAACATTGTTTATTGCTCTGAATATATTGCCTTTTATATGTTTATTGTTTTTATTTGTCTTTATTTGTCTTTATTTGTTTTGGGGTTTTTCGTTATTTTTTTTCAATAACCCTGCCTGATGCTATTTCTCGTAAAACAGTAACAACATCTTCATTATTGGATGATTTCACCAACAGGTCCGATCCCTCTCTTACCTGTCTTACCCTTTTTGCTGCAAGGTGAACAAGGGTAAATCTATTGTCTACATTTTTTAAACAATCTTCAATGGTAACTCTTGCCAAAACTTATACCTCCGCTTATTTTATAAAATGTCTATGATCTCGTATATTCTTTTTCCGCCGGGAGCCTGCACAATTATTTCGTCTCCTGGTTTTTTACCTATCATTGCGCTTCCTAAAGGAGAAGATACTGAAATTTTCCCCTTTTTTATATCAGCCTCATCTGCACCAACAAGCATGTATTCAATTTCTTCTTGCGAATCCAGATTTTCAACAAGGACCCTGCATGCAAACCTGACACAATCCTTGGGTACCTTTTCAGGATCAATTACTTTAGCATTTCCAAGCTTATAGCCAATTTCACCGATTCTGCCTTCTAAAAATGACTGTCTTTCCTTGGCTGCATGATATTCAGCATTTTCAGACAGATCTCCATGGGCTCTGGCCACTTCAATGGCTTTGATATTTTCCGGCCGCTCAATCGTTTTTAATCTTTCAAACTCTTTTTTTAAGGCTGCATAGCCTTGTGTTGTGATTGGTATTTGTTCCAACTTAAAATTTACTCCATATGAAAAATTTTTCTTTAATACCCTTTGTCGACCGGGGCTGCTTTGTCTCTTTTTAAATATTTTTGATACACCAGTGTTAAAACAGGTCCTGACATAACATATGTCGAGGCTATAACAAACAACAGTATGGAAGGTTCTGTGGCAATGGCAACGAGAATAAGAATAAGTCCTACAAGCCTGTTAAATTTCATGCTTTTAAAAACAGACACTTTTTTACAGCTTTTATATCTAAAGGAACTTACCATGCAAAAAGAAAGTCCAAACATCAGTATTAAAATGATCAGTTTAAAAGGTTCCGGGCTTATTTCCAGCCTGGAGAAAAAAAGAACCACGGAAACATTCATTACAGCGGCTGCCGGTATGGGCAAACCCTCAAAATCACTGCTGGATGAAGTACTTGTATTAAATCTGGCAAGCCTTAATGCACCGCATATTAAAAACAAAAATGCAGCTGACCAGCCTGGCCGTCCCGCAGACTCAAGAACCCATAAATACATTAAAAAAGCCGGAGCCAGTCCAAAGGTAATCAGGTCTGCCAATGAATCATATTCAACGCCGAATTTACTGGTGGTATGGGTTGCTCTTGCAATTTTACCGTCTAAAAAATCAAACACACCACCAATTATTATGGCAATTGCAGCATGAACAAATCTTGATTGAATGGCTGCAGTAATTGAATAATATCCGCAAAACAAATTCATGGAGGTAAATAAATTAGGGAGAATATAAATACTTTTTTTAACATTCTGATTCTGCATAATCTTTTTACCCTCCTTTATTTCATGTACCCAATTATAGTAGATCCTGCCTTTGTTTTTTCACCAATATTGACAGCAACTTCAAAATCTTTGGGTAAATACAAATCAAGACGTGATCCAAACTGGATCATACCGTATCGATCCCCTTTTTTTACTATTTCACCCTCTTTAACACAATTAACAATTCTTCTGGCAACAAGACCTGCTATCTGTACTACTGCAAAACTTGTATCATCAGATGTCTTAATCATCAATGCATTTCTCTCATTATGAATAGACGCTTTATTAAAGGATGCATTCATAAACTTTCCATGATGATATTCAACCTTTTGCACAGTCCCGTCAAAGGGGATTCTATTCACATGAACATTGAACACATTCATGAAAATGCTGACCTTGATGCAGGGGCCGGATAAATAGTCACATTTCTCTTGTTCTTCAACAATAATAACCTTTCCATCAGCAGGAGAAATAAGGCTTTTTTCATCTTTTGGGGTAACTCTTTCCGGATCTCGGAAAAACCAGCAGACAAATAAAAAGACTGCAAAAGAGATCCAGGCAAATAAAACCCATCCAAAATAAAAAAGCATCCCCGTAATGAGAATGGCTATAACTATAAATTTCAGACCGGGTTGTGCAACAGGTAATACTGCCCGCGCCGGCCATTTTGTACTATCCATAATTTAATATTCCGCAAATGGTATCTTGCTATAAGCCTGTTAATATAGCAAAATGTCCATCATAAAGTCAATATCCATATTTGTGGGGTCATTTGTGGGGTCAGGCTTGCATCCTTATTTGTGGGGTCAGGCTTGCATAGTTGCGTTATGGTTTTTAATAACGCAACTATGCA
>JABIYQ010000424.1 GCA_018702715.1 Desulfobacula sp.
ATTTTTTTTTGCACTTTTAAAGTAAGTAATATGGATAATTTTTTTAGATAATATCATTTACTATCTCAAAAACGTAAGAAAATTTTTTTTTTGCTTGAAAAAGAGCGCATCTCTAGTGTGCATCTTTTTTATATTTTTAAAAATAAAATTTTAAATACTCTTTTGCCGTTTTGTCAGGATGTATCTTCCCATTCCTCTGATAAATCTCCAATGTCTATCATTGTGCCTATCTTGCATTTAGGGCAACAATTAATTTGACTCCCTGTTAACCTCAAAAACATTTCAGAGGTTGTTTCCTCTAGTTTTTCCGGTAACTCTACTCCTGGAGCGATAAGACTCCTTAATAATGGAATTATTTTCTTTTTATTTCGAGGTGAAAGAAATCCATAGTATCTAATTTTCATAAATCCCTTGGGCAGAACGTGTCTTTCCGGCAAGCCTGCCATGAATCTTTAAACGGTATTTGTTAAAATTAGACTTTTCCCTCAAGATAAAAGGAGAAGACTGATGAAGCAACTATCTACAAAATTAAATCCTACATTACCAGAAGTACAATCAATGTTTGCCACTTGGCGTAAAAACAAGCAGCACCGTAATCGTATCCCAGATTATTTATGGGAAGCAGCCGCATCCCTGGTCCCTGCCTATTCAATCCATAAAGTAGTCATAGCATTGAGCTTAAGTCATAGAGGTCTCAAAAATCGAGTAGAAGCTAATAAAGCAAAGATTGAGGCAAACATCCCAAGTGGTTTCATCCCTATTGATATTCCCCAGCAGCATTCTGTGGAGTCAATAATAGAAATGGCCCATAAGAATGGCAACAAGATGAGGATGCACCTTAAGGGAATGGGAGAGGTGAATCTACACGCATTTGTTGAGTCATTTTGGAGATAAGAAATGCTTCAAATAACCCCGCAAATGCGTATAATGCTAGCCGTTGAGCCAGCAGATTTCAGGAAAGGAATTGATGGATTAGCAAGCCTCTGCAGGAGAGTACTACAAGCAGATCCATTTAGCGGCACTGTATTTATTTTTCGAAATAGAAAAGGAACCTCAATCAAAATCCTAATTTATGATGGGCAAGGATTCTGGCTATGTCAAAAACGCATATCTCAAGGATGCTTCCGTTGGTGGCCGGACAAGACAGGAGGCAACATTCAACTGTTAACAGTGCATGAACTACAAACATTACTCTGGAATGGTAATCCAGAATTAACTCCAGCAGGAGATATGTGGAAAAAAATTAATACAACATCATTTTTTAAGGGACACATACGATGAAATATGTTATACGACTTTCTTCAAAGAAAAAAAATGGAGAAACCATATGCGTTATTGTGGTCGAGATTTCACCGAAAAAGAGATTCATTGGATAAAACAGTTAATTGCAGACCGACCAGAGGTTAGTCGTAAAGACATTTCTGTAATGTTCTGTGATAAGGCCAATTGGTTCAAGCCTGATGGCGGATTGAAAGATATGAGTTGCCGAGTTGCATTATTAAAAATGGAAAAGGATGGCCATTTCGTTCTGCCTCCCCCCAAGAAAAAACATACAAAACCCTATAAAAAGATACGCACCAATTTTGCAAAAGAACAACCCAAGATTACAAAAAAGGCAGGAGCTTTCAATCTAAACCTGGAACAGGTAGAGCGTAAAAATAGTACTCTCTGGAATGAATTCATCGATCGTTATCACTACCTTGGCTACAAAGCGCTACCTGGCGCCCAGTTGCGATATTTTGTAAAATCAGAAGGGCAAATTCTTGCCCTTCTTGGTTTTGGAGCGGCAGCTTGGACAACAGCTCCTCGTGACAAATACATAGGCTGGAGCTCACAAGCAAGAAAGAAAAATCTTCATCTGATTATTAACAATGCAAGATTCTTAATTTTACCATGGGTACAGTCAAAAAATCTGGGGTCAAAAATACTATCACTGGTGAGTAAACAAATCAGTACAGACTGGGAGCAGAGGTACAAGTATCGTCCAGTATTACTGGAGACTTTCGTTGAAAAACAACGATTTCGTGGGACATGCTACAGAGCCGCGAACTGGCGCGTCGTCGGAGAAACTCGAGGCAAAGGGAAATTGGGAAAAAGGGACGGTGAAGTGCCAGTAAAAAGTGTATTAGTTTACCCCCTTCGTAAAGATTTCCGCAGACAATTATCAAGCTTACAGCAATGAAGGCAAAAAAAATAGAAATCACAGTAACAGAAGCTGAAGCGCTTCTTGCCCGGGTTAATGAGAGTTCACTTGCCCAGGATGATTATGAACTTATCAAAGGACTTGTTGACACGGTTATAATCTTAAATGAGGCTGTGTCTAACAAAAGTACATCGATTAAAAAATTATTACAAATGGTATTCGGCCATAAAACAGAAAAAAACAAAAATCCACCCAAAAAGAAAAAGGGTAATTGCAATAAAAAAAAGAAAAAAGGCCATGGCAAAAATGCCGCAGAAGATTACACTGGAGCCAAAAGACAACAAGTGCTCCATGATCTTTTACAACATTGTGGTCTCTGTCCAGACTGCGATGATGGTAAACTTTATCGACTATCTACCCCAAGCTTAGTTGTTCGCATCAAAGGTACCTCTCCATTTTTGGGAATTATTTTTGAGTTGGAACAATTACGGTGTAATATCTGTGGTAAGGTTTTTACAGCATCACTACCTCCTGAGGCTGGAACTCAAAAATATGATGAAACAGCTTCTGCCATGCTTGCCTTACTTAGATATGGAAATGGCTTACCCTTAAATCGAATTGCAAAATTACAGAATGGTTTTGGGATACCTTTCGCAGCTTCAACTCAATGGGATGTGATTGAAAAGTTCGCAGACCGGATTCACCCTGTTTTTACTGAACTAATCAAACAAGCTTCTCAAGGTGATGTAATCCATAATGATGACACCACTATGAAAATCCTTGAGTTAATGATAGAAAATCAGATAATCCCGAAACCATCTCGAACAGGAATTTTCACAACAAATATTCTTTCAATAATTGATGGTCGTAAGATTGCATTATTTTTTACTGGCAGAAAACATGCTGGTGAAAATTTAGCCCAGGTGCTTGAACACAGAAAAAGCAGCTTGGATGAACCCATACAAATGTGTGATGCACTATCTCGCAATTTTTCTGAAGACTTTAAAACAATACTGGCAAATTGCCTTGCCCATGGTCGCAGAAATTTTGTAAGGATTGTTAACGACTTTCCAGAGCAATGCCAATATGTCATAGATACTTTGGGAGAAGTTTATCATAATGATGCTATTGCTTCAGAAAAGAATATGACACCTGAACAACGGTTGAACTTTCACCAGACAAACAGTGGGGGGATGATGGAAGAACTTCATTGCTGGCTCAAAAAACAGTTCGATGATAACATTGTTGAGCCTAACTCAAATCTGGGTCAGGCTATAAAATATATGATTAAACACTGGGAGCGATTGACACTTTTTCTCCGAACTGAAAAAGCTCCTTTGGACAATAATATTTGCGAACAAGCAATCAAAATGGCAATTTTACATAGAAAAAATTCTCTTTTTTACAAAACTGAGCATGGAGCATACATCGGCGATCTGTTCATGACTCTAATACATACATGCAACCTTTCCAAAATTAATCCTTTTGATTACCTGACTGAACTTCATAAAAATACTTCTGCTATTTTTAAAAATCCTAAACTTTGGATGCCTTGGAATTACAAAGAAAACAGTAACACACCTATGGCTGCTTAATCTGTTTATTCTGGGGAGTAAACTATAATACTCCCATGAAAATTTAACTATACAGGCCAACCGGAAAGACACTATAAATCGAAGGTTCAGGATGGCACAATAGAAGACATCTACCCTATAAGGTATTGGCCCGGGGAAAAGGTCGGTAATCATCTTGAATTCGTGCTGAAATATGACGGGTCAATCTGGG
>JABIYQ010000207.1 GCA_018702715.1 Desulfobacula sp.
AGCATATTTTCTTCGGTAAGTTCAGGACACATAAGACAAAAAATCGGCTGGATTCCAAAAATCATTGATACAGCCTGTCTTCGCTCCCACCAGGAGAGGATCTCATCCTCGCCGGACAGATCAAAATCATTAAAAATCGGTCCTGTTGGACACCAGGGTGTAAAAAGCCCTCTGCCCGGGATGTCAATGCTGCCATCAAGTGAATCAAAACAACCTGTTATATCTTCCAGACTGGTTTTACAGCAAAGCTGTGCCACTGCAAAAGGATCAATACCATATTTTGCACATGCCTTTAGGGCACGTCCCGTATCAACGGCTGAAAGGCCTATTTTTTTAAACCCTGACAAGGCATAAATGTCTGAAACAAGTACCCCTGGTTCGTCCTTTTGTGATTCTTCAAGCAGGCCGGGATCTTCATCAATAAAGAGTGCCGTATTTGTTGCATAGGGTGTGAAATAATCAGCACTGTGCCTGTGAATGATGGGCGCAATCCATGCTTCCACATCTTCTTCGCCAAGAGCAGAAAGAATCTGAGCTATTCCTTTTTTATTTTCCTCAAGAAAATCATTCTCCTTGACCTCTTTGAGTATTTCAAGGGACCGTTCAACAAAGTCTTCAGGTTCGGCAATTTCAATCAGACCCATTCCCCTGAATGCAAAACCTTTAAGGTTTTTAGACCCGAATAATTTACCAAATCCAAACCGGTCAGGACTGCTCCAGTGGTTATAACAGACCTGGGCATAATCAGATCTTTTTTCTCCTGCAGGACCGATCATCATGGTCTGGAGTAGATCGTCCCCTACAAACCTTCTAAGTGCATCCGTTGACTCCCATACATCTTTTCCCCAGATATCAGCGGCATCTGAGATATCTGCAACACCATCATGAACCCATAAATATACAGGGGACTGGGACTGGCCTTTGACCACAATATAATCAAATCCTGAATATTTAATTTCCACCCCTGTTTTATATATAACAGGACAATGACAAACCTTTCCTGTGACCGGGCTTTTCGCTGTTATCTGGCCTGAGGCGGATGCAGGATAGGTTGTGCCGCTGAGCAATCCTGTTCCAATAACGATGGGATCATCTTGTTTATACTTATCATATAAATAATTTGTAATTCCAATACCGCCGATTTTTTCTTCAACAAGACTTTCGCTAAGTTCATCTTCTTCAATCTGGGCTGTGCTTAAATCTATGACAAGGATCTTATCAGTTGATAAATATTCCATATCGGTTTCTCCTTTTTAGTCCACTGTAATTGCATCTACCGGGCAAAATGCAACGCACATGGGCCCGTAATCATCCATATCTTCACAAAGGTCACACCCCTCTCGCAGGAGCATGGGTTTTGCCGAAGCATCAGCTTTCTTATCAGGGTCAGCCTCTTCACCGATTTTATTTATTTCAAGGCCTTCGGGACGTGCAACAATCAGCACATCTTCCTCTTTTAAAAGCATTCCAAAATAATCTTTTTTCTCCTTGGCTCTATACGAAACAATACATGCAGATAGAAAGGCAAAACCATCATCTCTGTGATAACTGCAAACCATTTCGCAGGCCATGCAATTGGTACATTTTAAGGCATTGATTTTGATTCCCATTTTTTTCCTTTCAAATATTAAATATTGGGTTAATTTGAATGTTAAACAGCATAATCTTTGCGCTGGTGTAACTATAAATATTACAATTTCAATTCTCTTCTTCGTAGTCAATTGAAAAATAAATGTCAACGAAAAAAAGATTAAAACATCTGATGTTTTAATCTTTAAATTATCTCTTGACAATGACAAATGAAAATGTAATCGATAAACCAATCAATTTGGAAATCGAATTTTAAAAAAATTAATTTGGAGAAAGAATAACATCGTGGGTTTTAAATTTGAAACAGTAAAAGCCAGCAGAATATCAGAAAATATCGCCGAACAAATTCGAGCAGCAATTTTAAATGGCGAGCTGAAAATCGGTGACCAGCTGCCCCCTGAAAAGGAGTTTGCAAATCATTTTGGTGTCAGCAAATCATCACTTAGAGAGGCATACAGGGTTTTGGAAGCCTATGGTCTTCTTGAAATCCGACAGGGAATGTCTGGAGGCGCCTTTATTAAAAAGGTGGATCTTGGCACTGTAAAAGACAGCCTGGTAAATTACTTTTTTTTCGAAAACCCCGGACTTAGTGAATATACTGAAATCAGAACATTTCTTGAACCGCAGGTTGTTAGAATCTGTGCTGAAAAAGCCACTGATAAAGATATCGAATACCTTGAAAATAACATCTCAGCCATGGAACAGGAGCCGGATGCTAAAAACTTCATCAGCGACCTTGATATTGCTTTCCACAAAAAACTCGTTGATATTACAGGGAACAAAATTATCAGTCTGGTTGTTGAAACCATTCAAACGGCATTGATTAATATCAAACGTATTGTGCATACGGATGAACATTTTCTAAAAATGGTGTGTGAAGGGCACAAAAAAATTGTTGTTCAATTAAAGGCTCATGATCCTGAAAAAGCAAGTAAAGCCATGCTGGAACATATTAATGAAGTAGAAAAAGGAATGTTGGGAAGTAAAAACGGGGCGATGATCATTACTGAAAAGGGACTTTTAAAAAAAAATAGTAAAACAGATATGTCCAGAAACATTTAGCAGGAGGAATTAGATGACCGAGATACCAAAAGAATCAAAAGTTGATTCTGCAATTACAAAAAAATTATGTGAAATCGTCGGGGAAAAAAATGCAACCGATTATAAGCATATCCGTTATGCCTATTCTTATGACCTGTCTTTTGTGAAGCCTAAATTGCCGGATTATGTTGTAATGCCGACAAATGTAGAACAGGTTCAAAAAATAATGAAATTTGCCAATCAGGAAAAGATTTCTGTAACGCCATTTACCGCGGGCACCAATATTGGGGGACTTTGCATACCTGAAAACGGTGGAATTTTACTGGACATGAAGCGGATGAACCAAATAATCCGCATTGATGAAGAATCTCACTATGCCATTATTGAACCCGGTGTATCCCATGCTAAATTCGCCAGTGCCCTGGCTAAATACAATCTCAGATGGAGCTGGCCTGTGGGACCACCTTCAGCCTCCACCTCTTCCTGTGCAATCAGCCATGGAATCGGGGGCTTAAGCGCACGATACGGCCTCAACAGTGAGGAAATAACCAGCATGGAAGTGGTACTGCCCACAGGTGAACTGGTTCGCGTAGGTTCCTGTGCCATACAGGAAGATGCCTGGCACTCTTGTTTACCACTGCCGAGAATGGACGGTCTGTTCACAGGATGGCTCGGTACCACCGGGGTCATTACAAAACTCGGTGTACGTGTACATCCCACGCCGCCTATCCTGAAAGTTTTTACTGCATCTACTGAAAACATAGGTCAAATGGCATCTTATCTTAGAACTCTTGGGAATTATGAAATCTGTGACGATCTGACCGGTGTCTCCTGGTGGCTCTCAAATGTACCCATCCCTTATCCGTACAAACCAAAACCTGCCGATGCACCGGAATGGATTTCCTTTGCCACAACATTTTCCTGGACTGAAAAAGAAAAACAAGCCAGAGAAGAAATCTGGAAAATGGTGGTTGATGAAGAAACCAAAAAAGGATCTTCGTTAAAAGAAACACAATATCCTGAAGAAGCTTTGAGAGCAAGAACCCAGCTGCCAAGCCAGGTTGTAGGTTCAACCAAGAATTATACCAAGCAGGGAGGAGCCGGAATTTCATGGCCCGGAACCTTTACACCCGTCAACAAATGGGAGCCTGTCTATGAAGAATGGAAAAAAATCCTCATTAGCAGGAACCTGTCTCCTTCTGTTCGTGTAACAAATTACAGGGGGGTTCACTATGGCATGCTCCGTGCCATGATTCCTTTTCCTAAAAAAGATCCTGCATCCATTGAAAATGCAAGACAGGCCATTGTTGAATGTCTGAAAGTAGATTTGGATAATGGCGGCATTCCCTATAAACCACCCGTTGACTTTGGCGTGGAAATAAACAAAAGGGCCCATCCAGGATATGTTGATTTATTGAAAAGGGTAAAAAATATGCTTGATCCCAATGATATTATGAATACAGGGAAACTGGCTCTTTAGACACCATGTATAAATATGAATTAAAAAAAAATTATGCGTTTAAATAGTTTTGGAGGCTTTTATGAAGTGGGATATTCCTTCACTTGAAGAATTGGAAGATGCAGTATGGAGATGTACTGCATGTGGTAATTGTAAAGTAGCTTATGATTTTGGTCCCCCAC